>CAYPVZ010000534.1:0-2726 GCA_964414235.1 uncultured Rhodothermales bacterium
ATAGCTCGGCAGGTCGCGGCCATACATGTAAAGCACGCCGCCCACGGTCAGCGCCGAGCGCGTGTTTTCGAGGAGGCGCCGGGCCTCCTCGACCATGTCGTACTGGTCGATGGTCCGCCGGGCCTCGCGGAGGACGTCGCGGAGGACCTGTTCGCGATCGTACATGAAGCCGCCCTCGGCCTTGGCGCCGTCGCGGCGGAGGTCGGTGAGCCGGGCGTACGTCTCGTTCCACAGCTCGAACACGCGCCGGAGAATCGCGTCGGCGGCCTCGCCCAGCCGGGCCTCGATGCGCTGCTCGGCGTCGCGGATCACCTGGCGGTCGAACTCCTCGCGGAACGCGTTGCGGTCGCGGATCAGGCCGAGCCGCGAGACGCGGATCGTGTCGTCCAGGAAGCGGGTCCCGCGCTTCTCCATCTCCAGCAGCTCCCGGTCGACCTCGGCGACGGCCCGCCCCGCGATCTCGTCGAGCGACTGGCGGACCTCCTCGAAGCGGCCGTTGAGCGCGGCGAGCTGGACCTCGTCGCTGGCCAGCACGGCGCGCTGGGCCTCGATCTGGCGGTGGACGTCGCCGAGCAGCGTCCGCGCGGCGTCGAGCGGCGTCGCCAGCTTGAGCGCGAGGCGGGCGTCGTCGGTCAGCGTTTCCCGGAGAAAGCGCTCGAACGGGGCGAAGCGCGAGGCCTCCCAGCGCGGGTCGGCGCGGTAGCCCTCCGGGTCGGCCTCTTTGGCCTGGAGCGCCAGCCGCGCGGCGACGGGGAAGAGCAGCGGCGGCCGGGCCTCCTCGATGCCGGCCTCGCGGAAGATCCGCACGAGCCCGTCGCGGACGTGCTCCAGCACCTGCGCCAGCGCCGCCTCGGTCTCGGCGAGGTCGGCCTTGTTCACCACGACGACGAGCCGCTTGCCCCACGCCCCGCGGATGTATTCGAGAAAGAGCCGCTCGGACTCCGAGAGCGGCCGGTCGTAGCTCGTCACGAAGAGCACGAGGTCGGCGCGCGGGATGAAGTCCTCCGTCAGCGCCTGGTGCTCCTTGACGATCGAGTTGGTGCCCGGCGTGTCGACCAGCGCGAGGCTTTCGAGGAGCGGGTGCTCCAGCGTCCGCTCGGTGATGAACTCGCCGCGCCGGTGCGTCGCGTCGGCGTCGCCGTGGCGCAGGACCGTGATCTTGTCGGTCGTCGGGACGGGCCCTTCTTCCATCACGCGCCGCCCGAAGAGCGCGTTGACCACCGTCGACTTGCCCGCGTTGAACTCGCCCGCGATGACGAGCAGGAACAGTTCGTCGAGGCTTCGCGCGAGGTCCGCCAGCCGGCGGCGCGTGTCGTCGGGGGCGTCGGCCCGGTCGAGGAGGGCGCCGAGATCGGTGAGGAGCTGACGCTCGCGGTCGAGCGCGTCCTGGGCGGCGCGGGCCGGGGAGTCCATGGCTGTGAGGAGGGGCGGCGAAGAAGGTACGCGGATGGGTTCCGGGCCGCAGAAGGGGCACACGAGCTTGGCATTCCGACCTATTGGAAGGAACCGCTGGGCGCTGTAAGCTTAGGACCGCCCGGATGCGGCTGATAAACGGGCCCCGCTCTTCCTTCCGCTTCCTCTCCCGTCTTTCTCACCACGAGGTCCCCCCCATGCTCAACGTGGCACTCATCGGCCTGCTGGCCGGCTCCCTTGCCCTCACCCCGCCGGACGGCACCGGCGACGACAAGAAAACTCCCAACGGCGACAAGCCGGCTGCGACCGAGGCGACGCCTGGCGTCTTCGAGACCGCCGCCGCGTCCGAGATCGCGTCTCCGGAGACGATCATCCAGGATTCCTACGCGTACGGCCGGTCCGCTGCCGAGACCCCATTCAAGTTCTGGGTGGAGTACGGTTACGGGCGGACGAGCGACGAATACCACCTCGCCGACGGCACCGATGGCGCCTACCCGGCCGGTACGATCACGACCCAGCGCTATAGCGCCGGAGCGCAGATCGACTTCCTGAGCCTCCCGCTCTTCAAGCTCGGTGTGGGGGCCGATGTCACGATGGCGAAGAACAGCCCCGAGAATGCGTCGGCGACCTACACGCCCGCGGGCGCCCCGGCCGCGGTGACGTTCAACTACACCAGCAGCGATCTCGGGCTGCAGGGCCTCAAGCTCTATGCGCAGGCGCAGGGCCGCGTGGCCGGTCTCCACGGTGGGTACATCTTCGACTTCGGCGACGCCACGACGTATGTCGGCGCCACGCAGGTCGGCGCCGCGATCCTCAGTGGTAACCCCATCGACGTCCAGCTCGGCGAGTCGGACGACCGGAACGCGCTGAACTTCGGCGCCGATTTCGATTACCCGAGCGAGCGGTTCCGCCTCTTCGGTGGTGTGGACTACTTCCACATCGGTCGCATCAACACCGAGCCTCTGGCGGCAGGCCAGACGCAGCCCGAAGACGACGACATCTACAACTTCGTTGTCGGCGCGGGTCTCAAGTTCGCCATCGCCGAGCTGGGTGCTGCCCTGCAGATCCAGACGCGTGCCGGCGCCCCTACGAACACCCAGTTCGGCACGAGCGGCATCGGTGGTCACGTCAGGACGGTCACGCCGTATCTGCGCCTCTCGCCCCCGTCGCTCCCGGCGTCGCTCTTCATCAAGGGCGCCGTTCAGGACGAGTACACCGAGTACGGCCTGGACCTCGGCGGTGCCAACGGGCCGAAGTCCAAGATCGGCTTCACGGCTGGGCTCACGTTCGGCTTCAACTAGGCCGACCGAGCT
>CAYPVZ010000535.1:0-2725 GCA_964414235.1 uncultured Rhodothermales bacterium
GCCTCGGCGAGGACCGCCAGCGCCTCGCCGTATCGGCCCTCCCGACGGAGAACTTCGACGCGCGCGGCGGCGAACTCAGCCCGGCCCTGCTCTGTGCCCATCAGGTTCCGATGCTCGTCCAGGAGTGCCCGCGCCCGCTCGGCGCCCGGCTGGCGGAGCGCGTGGTCGAGCACGACGAGCGCCGCCCGCTCGGCCGTCGGACCCGAGCCCCGGCGGAGCTCGTCGAACAGGGCCATCGTGGCCTCGACCTCAGCCTCGCCGGCCTCGGCGTCGTGGCGTTCGAGCCGGCGCTGGGCCCCGTAGAGCCGGGCCGCCAGCGCCGGACCGTCCACCGTCGCCGCGCGCGCTGTGAGGGCCGCGCGCGTCTCTCGAACCTCCCTCCGGATCTCATCGACGCGGACGGCTGGACCGTCCAGCGACTCTCTGAACCCTGGCTGGCCAGGTCCGCTCGCCGAGGCCGGCGCGGCTTTCGCACCCGTATCGGGGCCGGACGCGATCATCGAGGACGTATTGCCCGCACCAGCCGATGAGAGGCAGGGGTCGCCACCGGTGTAAGGGTATGGCATGGCGTTGTACCAGCTGTAGACTGTCCCATAGAACATCCCCGACGAAGGCGACGGGGTACCCCACCAGTTCTGCTCGGCGTTGACGGGATTCGACCCACCCTCGTACACGTATTTTCCCGTGGTGCCCGGGTCGCCGGAGTCGCAAACCGTGTTGTATCCGTAGCCCAGATCGGCGTAGGCGTTCCCCCAAGTCCGGATCTCATGACGGCCGCTCCCCTCGATTCGACTGACGCTTCCGTCGAACCATGCTCCGCTATTTAGCTCGATACCCTCTCGTGTGCTCGACCCGTTCTGGAGAACATCCGAGTAGTAGAGACCGAGGTCACCGTAGTTGACCCAGACTCCGGCCTGCGCGCTGTTGCGAACCGTGGACTCCGATAGGGCAAGATCAGAGTTATAAGCGACGACCCCGACGGTCGTGGCGTTCGCGAACGTGCTGGAGTAGACGGCCGCTGAACTCTGCCCCCCACTGGTGTAGTCGGAGGCGGACGAGAGATTCCGCCAGCCGTTGCGGCTCGTGACGTACCAGAGGCTGTTCCCTGTGCCCTGGATGTCGAGGTTCTTGTACCCGCCGTCGATCACAACGCGTTCGAGGTGGTTCCCGTCGGCCCTGAGATAGATCGAGCCCCACCGCAGAGCCGTGTCGAGCCGCTCGAAGCGAATCGGGGCGGCTGCCGTGCCGGCCAGGGTGACCGTGCGATCGAACGTGAGGCCGGCCCCGGAGCCGAGCAGGAACGCGCTTCCAGGGTCGACCTGCGGCGCGTTGGCGGTCGGGGTCATCCGGACCACAGCTCCGTCTTCGAGCACGAGGGTGCCGCCCTTGTTGGCCAAGAAGCCGTTGCTGGTGAACGTCGAGGTGCCACTGAGACGGACCGTGGCCCCTGACTGAACCAGGACGCACGATCCCGCGCCGCTGGCGGCGACGCCGCTCGCGCTCAGATCCCCCAGAGCGCAGTTGCTCCCCGGCCGGCAGATGATCTCGCTGCCGCCGAGCAGGGTGATCGTGCCATAGCCGGGCCCGGCGTAGGGGCTCGCCAGCAGCGTCCCGCCCACGAACAGCGTCGACGGGTTCCCCTGCGCGTCGGCGTCGAGCACCACGGTGACGCCCTGGGGGATGGTGACCGTGCTGGTATCACCGGCCAGCACGTAGATCTTCTCGCCCTCGAAGCTCGTCCCCGCGCCCCAAACCGTCGGCTCGTCGATGATCAGCGGCGGCGGCTGACCCTGGGCCAACGCCGGCTTGTACTGGGCCGTGACCCAGTCCATGCGGAAGAACTGGCCCTCGGTGAACTCGTCCCGGCACGTGTCGCTCGTGTAGTTCATGAAGTTGTGGATCGGGTCGACGCCAGGCTCGGAGCTGCAGGTGTCGCTGCCGACGGGGCACTGGTAGTTCGGGTCTCGGTGCTTGGGTGTATCGAAGATGCAGTCGCCATCCGGTTGGGTGCACTGGCCGATCACCCATGTGTGGTCGAGCCCGAGGAAGTGGCCGGCCTCGTGGACGGCGTTGTCACCCGCGTTCCAACCCTGGGTCGACTCGGAGCCGCCGGGGAGTGTGGTGTAGTCCACGACGACGCCGTGCATGAAGTGGTCCTCGGGGAAGAAGACCGTCTGCCCCTGAGCCTGGTACTCGAACGGTAACGTCGCCCATCCATAGGTCTGGCCGAGGCCGTCGTGGCGGACGATGTAGAGGTTGAGCACGCGCTCCGGGTCCACGTGAAGCGCAGACTTCGCCTGGCCTTCGGCCGAGTTCAGATTGACGTGATTGAACGTCATCTCGTGCCAGACGGTGCTGCGGACGCGACTGACACCGGCGAGGCTGAACTGGAACCGCGTCGGGGAGGTGCCCTCGTCGAAGGCTGCGTTCATCACGGCGATCTGGTCCTCGATCACTGAGAGCGCCACGTCCCCTACCCCATTGGAGTCGGCGATGACGTGGGCGACGACGGGGATCGTGATCGGCCCGTCGAGCGTCTTGTCGAACGTCGCGAGCGGGCACGAGTCGGCCGTGGAGACCTCGGCCAGAGCGCAGAGCTCCTGCGCCGTGACGGGAGCAGCGAGAAAGACGGCGAGCAGGAGCGCGGAGGGGATTGCAAGCGGCTTCATAGGGGCCTCGGGGTCTGTGAAGGGAAACGAGAGAAAGCGCGTCACCTCACGCGCGT
>CAYPVZ010000536.1:0-2724 GCA_964414235.1 uncultured Rhodothermales bacterium
AGGTTGAAGGCGATGAGGCCCGGGATGACGAGGCCGCGGGGGAGGATCAGCTTCATGCACGCGGCGAAGACGATGCCGCGCTGGCCCTCCGCGAGCGACTCCGAGCCCAGCGTCCGCTGCGTGATGTACTGGTTGAGGCCCCAGTAGTAGAAGTTGGGGATCCAGAGCCCGAGCAGCAGCGCCGTCCACGGCAGCACCGAGTCGGTGGACGGCAAGAACATGGTCAGGCGGTTCCCGTTGAGGTCGAGGAACCGCTCCATGGCGCTGGCGCCGGCCGCCAGCGGGCGCGACTCGATGGCGCCGGTCGCCACATCGGTCACCGTCGTCGCCGTGCTCGCGTCGCCGAGGGCCTTGAAGGCGAAGTAGGTGATGAGGAGACCGCCCAGGATGAGCGCCGAGCCCTGGATGAGGTCGGCCCAGACGGCCGCCTTGAGGCCGCCCGCCACCACGTAGAGCATGGCGATGAGGCCGATGACCGCCGCTGCGCCGAACAGGCCGATCCCGTAGCCGGCCTCGCCCGCCAGCGTCGAGATCGTAAGGGCGCCAGAGTACGTCACGGCCCCGAGCAGCAGGAGGTAGATGAACAGCGTGGCGACGGCCATGACCGTCCGCGCGGCGCCGTTGTAGCGGACCTCCAGGAACTGGGGCATCGTGTAGATGCCGGCCCGCAGGAAGTACGGCAGGAACGCGAAGGCGACCACGACGAGCGTGATCGCGGCCATCCATTCGTAGGACGCGATCGCCAGGCCGACGTGACTGGCGGCGTTTCCGCTCATCCCGACGAACTGCTCCGTCGAGATGTTGGCGGCGATGAGCGAGAAGCCGATGAGCCACCACTTGAGGTCGCGGCCGGCCAGGAAGTAGTCCTCGCCCGAGTCGTCGGCGTTGCGGCTGCGCAGCAGGCCGACGGTTACGACGATAGCGACGAAGGCAACGAAGACGAGGATGTCAACGAGTCCGAAGGTCATGGTCTGTGGAAAAGAGGGAGAGAGAAAGACGGGCCCCCGCCGCCAGGCCGGGCAAGTGTACGGTTACGGGATGTCCGGCGCGAGCACGGTGGCGTGGTCGCCGAGGACGAGCCGTCCCGCCCCCCCCGTCACCTCGGCGTGCGCCCCAACGAGCGCGCCCGCGAGCGCGGAGCGCCGGACCACTGCCCCGGCCATGACGACCGAGTCTCGGATGGATGTGTCCTCGACCACCGCCCCGGCCTCGATCACGGCGTAGGGCCCGATGGTGGACCGCCGCACGACGGCGTCGGGATGGACGTACGACGGCGCGACGACCGTCACTGCCTCTCCACCTCCCGACGGCCCGTGCTCCCCCGCGTCGAGGAGCGCGCGGACCGTCTGGCGGTAGCTGTCCAATGTCCCCGTGTCGAGCCAGCGCGCGGCCGGGGCCGTCTCCATCCGTGCGCCACCCTGGACCAAACGATCGTAGGCGTCGGTCAGCTGGTACTCGCCACCGGCGCCGGTCGCGCCGGTCGCCAGCATGGCGTCGAGGACGGACCGGAGCGCGGCCCCGTCCGCCACGTAGTACGCCCCGATCAGCGTCTCCCGGTGCTCCGTCGTCGTCGGCTTTTCGACGAGCCGGGTCACCCGCCCGTCCTCGTCGCGGACCACGACACCGAACCGGCGCGGGTCCTCGACCTCGACGGTCCACGCGACGAGATCGGCCTCGCCCAGCGGCACGCCGGCCGCGGGCGTAAAGAGCGTGTCGGACCAGCACGTGAGGACCTCACCGTCGAGCTTGTCCCCGGCGCAGGCGACCGCGTGGGCGGTGCCGAGCGGCGCGGGCTGGACGGCGAACGCCGCGGCCAGCCCGTGGGCCTCGCACGCCGCGGCCAGCCGCTGGCGGACGTCGGCCGACGCGTCCGCCCCCGTCACGAAGACGACCTCGTCGACGGGCCGGCCGAGCGCGCCCGCGAACGCGTCGAGGATGTGGATGATGGCCGGACGGCCGAGCAGCGGCAGGAGCGGCTTCGGCGTCGTGTGGCTGAACGGTCGGAGGCGGGTCCCCCTCCCCCCCATCGGGATGATCAGGCGCATGCGGGAGAGGCAACGGCCATGGCTCAGGAGAGAGAAAACGTGGAGGTGATCTGCGACGCGAACGGCTGGCCGATCCGACGAGTGGGGCCGGGGACATCGGGCCGGCTCGGTGCGTCAGAGAGTTGCGGAGTCTCGACGGCCACGCCGTCCCCAGCCCGGTACGGCCGGGTAGCCTCCCCTTCGATGCCGCCGACATGGTCGGCCGGGGCATCAAGGTCGCCGGCCGGCTGGCGGAATCCGAGCGCGAGAACGATCCCGCCGGACGTCATCACGTCCAGCTCGACGACGCCAGTCAGGAGGAGCGAGTCGACCTCGACGTCAGGCCCATCGACGGAAGAGCCGGCCGGCCGGGCGAGGGATATGGGCGAAGCGACCTCAGCCACGGCTATTCCGCGTCCAGGATCGCCCCCTCCAGGACGGACGCGCCGGCCGTGGCCGGAGTGACGTAGAGGGCCGGTGTTTGGCCCGTCTCCGCCTCATAGGCCCGCCCGACGGTCTCGACGAAGGCCGGTGCCGCCTCGGTCGCGACGAGCGCGACGGCGCAGCCGCCGAACCCGGCACCGGTCATCCGCGCCCCGAAGCAGCCGCCAGCGTCACGAGCAAGGCCGGCCATGAGGTCGAGCGCCTCGCTCGACACCTCGAAGTCGTCGCGCAGGCTGGCGTGGCTGGCGTCCATCAG
>CAYPVZ010000537.1:0-2723 GCA_964414235.1 uncultured Rhodothermales bacterium
ACCGTCCTCCCGGCCGACGGCCCCGCCGCGCGGGCCCTCGACGTGCCCGCCTGCGTCCCTCTCCACCCCGTGCCCGCGGCGCTCGCCAGCGCGGGCGTCGACGGCGGCTTCGCGGTGCGCGTGGGGACCAAGACCCGCCCGTTCGCGCTGCTGGTCGTCGCCGCCCCGCAAGGCTGCGACCTCTCGGAGACCGTCCGCACCTTCCTGCGGGCCGCCGCCAGCGCCATCCACGCCCGGCTGGCGCTCGACGCGACCCGCCGCGCCCTCGAAGAGAGCCGCGCCCGCGCGCTGGCCGTCATCGGGACGACCGTCGACGGCGTGGTGACGACCGACACCAGCGGCGCCATCGAGAGCTTCAACGCGGGCGCCGAGCGGATCTTCGGCTACGACGCCGCGGAGGTCCTGGGGCTCAACATCGCCGTGCTCATGCCCGAGCCCTACCGGTCCGAGCACGACGGCTACCTGGAGACGTACCACCAGACCGGCATCGGGCGGATCATCGGGATCGGCCGCGAGGTGGTCGGGCGGCGGAAGTCGGGCGCCACGTTCCCCATGGACCTGGCCGTGAGCGAGGTCCACCTGCCCAACGGCAAGGTGCTCTACACCGGCATCGTGCGCGACATCTCGGAGCGGCGGGTGCTCGAGCGCGAGGTCCTCCGCATCGCCGAGGCCGAGCGCCGCCGGATCGGGCAGGACCTCCACGACGGGCTCGGCCAGGAGCTGACGGCCATCGGCCTCTTCCTGCGCGGCCTCACGCGGGCGCTCGACGGCGCCGGCTCGCCGCTTGCCGCCGACGCCCAGCGCATCGTCGGCCTCGTGGACGACGCCGACACGCACGCCCGGCGGCTGGCGCGGTCGCTCGTGCCGGTGGAGCTGGAGCAGAACGGGCTGGAGGCCGCGCTCGACGGGCTGGCGGAGCGCGCGGCGGCGCTCTACCGCACCGACGTCCGCGCCGAGACGGCCGGCACGGGGCCCGCCGAGGCCTCCGCCCTCCACGCCGACGCGGCGACCAACCTGTTCTGGATCGCCCAGGAGGCCGTCTCGAACGCCGTCCAGCACGGCCGCGCGGCCCACGTCCGCGTCGTGCTCGGGCGCGGCACCGACCGGCTCCGGCTCCGCATCGAGGACGACGGCATCGGCTTCGCCGCCGCCGAGGCCGAGGACGACGACCGCGCCGCCGACCAGCGCGGCATGGGCCTCCGCATCATGAACTACCGCGCCCACCTCGCCGGCGGCTCGCTCGACATCCGCCCCGGCGCCGAGGGCGGCACCGTCGTCACCTGCACCGTCCCCCTCCGCAGCCCCGCCTTCTTCGCCTCCGACCCCTCATGACCCGCATCCTCCTCGTCGACGACCACCCGCTCCTCCGCCAGGGCATCGCCCTGACCATCCAGACCGAGCCCGACCTCGTGGTCGTGGCCCAGGCGGGCGACGCCGAGGAGGCGCTCCAGCAGGTCGGCGAGGTGAACCCGGACCTCGTCATCACCGACATCTCGCTGCCGGGCATGAACGGGATCGAGCTGGTCAAGAGCCTGCTCGCGATGGACCCCGCGCTGCCGGTGCTCGTCGTCTCGCGCCACGACGAGGAGCTCTACGCCGAGCGCGCCGTGCGGGCGGGCGCCCGCGGCTACGTCTCGAAGCTGGCGGCCGGCGACGAGATCGTGACGGCCATCCGGCGCGTGCTCCGCGGCGGCATCCACCTCTCGGAGGAGCTCAAGGACAAGATGCTCTTCGGCGCCGCGACCGGCGTCAAGGACGCGACGCAGACGCCGCTGGAGGTGCTCTCGGACCGCGAGCTGGAGGTCTTCGAGATGACCGGCCGCGGCATCCCGACGCGCGAGATCTCGGAGCGCCTCCACCTCTCCATCAAGACCGTCGAGAGCTACCGCTCGCGGCTGAAGGCCAAGCTGGGGCTCTCCAACGGCACCGAGCTCATCAAGCACGCCGTCGCCTGGGTCGAGGGCGAAGGCGCCCGGCGGGCCTGACGGCCTCTTCTCCGTGCGAGGTACCTCGGATGCCGCACGCGAGGTACCTCGGATGACACGCGCGAGGTACCTCGGATGCCGTGCTCGGGGTACCCCAACGGCGGCGGCTGGGGTACCCCGGCTGCGATGCTCGGGGTACCCCAGTTGCCGTGCTCGGGGTACCCCGACCGTCCGGAGACCTAGGCCCGCCCCATCAGCTCGCCCTTGAAGCGCTCGGCGAGCGCGTCTGCCGCCTCGGCGCTGGCGGCCTCGGTGTAGACCCGGAGGATGGGCTCCGTGTTGGACTTGCGGACGTGGGCCCAGCCCTCGTCGAGGTCCACCTTGACGCCGTCGGCGGTCGAGACGCGGCCGTCGGCGTAGCGGGCGGCGAGCGCCGCCAGCAGCGCGTCGGCGTCCATGTCGGGCGTCAGGGCGAGCTTGTGCTTGGCGATGTGGTAGGCCGGGTAGCCGTCGCGGATGGCGCGCAGCGACGTGCCGGTCTCGGCGAGGTGCTGGAGCACGAGGGCGACGCCGACGAGCGCGTCGCGGCCGTAGTGGAGCGCGGGCAGGATGACGCCGCCGTTGCCCTCGCCGCCGATGACGGCGCCGGCCTCCTGCATGGCGCGGACCACGTGGATCTCGCCGACGGGCGAGCGGACGACCGTCTGTCCGTGCGTCGCCGCGACGTCCTCGATGGCCCGCGACGACGACAGGTTGGTCCCGACCGGCCCGGCCGTCTTGCCCAGCACGAAGTCCGCC
>CAYPVZ010000538.1:0-2718 GCA_964414235.1 uncultured Rhodothermales bacterium
AACCAGAACGTCGGGCGCGGGGCGCGGGCGGGCCACACCTCGTCCATCGTCTCGGCCTCGAAGACGCGGCCGTTGGCGACGGTGTAGCGGATGGCCTGCGTCTGGCGGAGGTCGTCGAGCGGGTTGCCGTCGAGCACGAGGAGGTCCGCCAGCTTGCCGGGCGCGAGCGAGCCGAGGTCGCCCTGCATGCCGAGGTACTCGGCGCCGCGGAGCGTCGCGGCGCGGATGGCCTCCAGGGGCGTCATGCCGCCCTGGCCGAGCATCCACAGCTCCCACTGCGCGCCGAGGCCCTGGAGCTGGCCGTGCGCGCCGAGGTGGACCTCGACGCCGCGGTCCGACAGGTCCTTGGCCGCCTCCGCCAGTCGGAAATGCCACCACTCGGAGTCCGGCGCCAGCGTCCGGCGGCGCGAACGGGCGTCGACCACGCCGCGCGGGGTGAAGCGGAGCAGCCGCTCGTTCTCCCACACGTTGGTCGTGGCGTACCAGTAGTTCTCGCCCCAGAGCCCGCCGTAGCCGACGATGAGCGTGGGCGTGTAGCCGACCTCGGTGGCGCCCCAGAGCGTGAGCACATCGTTATACAACGGCGCGATGGGGATCGCGTGCTCGATGCCCGTGTGCCCGTCGACGACCATGTTGACGTTGTGGTAGAACGTCGAGCCGCCCTCGGGGACGACGAGCATGTCGAGCTCGCGGGCGGCCTGGAGGACCTGCTGGCGCTGGTCGCGGCGCGGCTGGTTGTAGCTCTTGACGGAGAACGCCCCGACGGCCTGGAGCCGGCGGAGGTGGCTCCGCGCGTCGTCGAGCGAGTTGATCTGGGCGCGGATGTCGCCGTCGGCACCGTAGAGGATGCTCCCGGTCGAGAACACGCGCGGCCCGACGACCTCGCCGGCCTTGACCAGCTCCGACAGGCTGAACACGAGCTCGGTCGAGGCCGAGGGGTCGTGCATCGTCGTCACGCCGAAGGCGAGGTTGACGTAGTAGGCCCAGTCGGCCTGCGGGAGCGCGCCCGTCCCGAAGTGGCTGGCGTGGGCGTGGACGTCGACGATGCCCGGCATGATGGTGTTGCCGGCGACGTCGAAGACCTCGGCGTCGGCGGGTACGTCCACCTCGGCGCGTGGGCCGACCGCCTCGATCCGGTTGCCGCGCACGACGACGGTCCCGTCCTCGATCACCTCGTCGCCCTCCATCGTAATGACGCGGGCGCCGACGAACGCGACGGCGCCCTCGGGCCGGTCGAAATCCACGACCAGCCCGATGGGCGTGCCGGTCGAGTCGGGCGCGGGCAGGTCGTCGGGGGCATCGGGGCGGAAGGCGAAGGCCTCGTCGAGCGAGCGCGTGAACACCTCCGGGCCGATCAGCCAGCGGAGCGTGGTCGCGTCCGTCCAGTGCATGTCGGTCCCGGCGTCGCGGCTGAGGCGGGCGACCGGGAGCGCGTTCGTGTCCTTGCTCAGCGCGACGGCGCCGCCCGCCTGCGGGAACGGCGCGACGTAGACGTTGAACGCCTCGACGAAGGCCACGTAGCGGCCGTCGGGGCTGGGCACCACGTCGGTGGCGTACGCCAGGTTGAAATGCGTCCGCTCGTCGCTGCCGTCGAGGTCGATGCTCCGGACCTGCTTGTTCAGCCCGCCGCCCGTGAGGAAGGTGATCCGTTCGCCCGACGCGTCGAAGCGCGGGTCGCGGCCGTCCTCGGTCACGAGCCGCCAGTCGGAGCCGTCGGCGTCGAGAACGTAGAGGCCGGTCTGCTGGCTGTAGAGGGTCCCGCGGAGGCCGTTCCCATCGCCGCGCTGGACCACGATCTGCGAGCCGTCGGGAGAGAAGCGCGGCGTGCTGTAGTGGCCGGGCCGCGTCGAGAGCACGCGCGACTGGCGGCGGCCGAGGTCGAGCGCGCGGACCTCGCCATAGGCCTCGTCGCTCCAGGTCGTGTAGACGAGCGTCCGGCCGTCGGGCGCGAACGCCGGGTCGTACTCGAAATGCTCGGCGTCGTCCGTGAGGCGGCGCGGCGTGCCGTTCGGGAGGTCCTTCGCCCAGAGGTGGCCGAGCGCGCTGAAGACGAGCGTCCGCCCGTCCGGCGACGTCGCCGCGTCGCGGATCATCTTGACCTCGAACCGATCCGTCGCCGCCGGCCGCTCGCTGCGGACCGCGTCCGTCACGGTCAGGTCCACGTCGGCCGAGAACGGGATGGCCGTCACCTCGCGCGTGTCGACCGCCAGTCGGTGGAGGCCGCCGTTGGCCCAGTAGACGAGGCTTTTGCCGTCCGGCGTCCAAGCGTAGTTCGGGTAGACGCCGAAGATGGCCCACGTCTCCTGCTGGTCGCGGCTGAGGCCGGCCACGAGCGGCGTTTCGGCGCCCGTCTCGACGTCGTAGAGGAAGAGTGCCGTCTCGTCGCGCACGCGCCGCACGAAGGCGACGTGGCGCCCGTCGGGCGAGGGCTGCGGACGCGCCGCGCCGCCGGGCCCGCCGAGGATCGTCTCCAGCCGGCCCGTCTGGCGGTCGAAGCGGCGGATGGCGTAGATGCCGGCGTTCGGGTCCTTGTTGTACTCGAAGGACGGGCCGGGCGTGAGGTCTTCCGAGAAGTAGACGAAGCGGCCGTCGGGCGAGACGGCGGGCTCGCCGGCGTCCTGCTGGTCGTTGCGGCGCTCGGTGAGGCGGAGGCCGCCGCCGCCGGAGCGGTGGTAGAGCCACATCTCACCCGCCCCGAGCGAGCGCGTGCCTGTGAAA
>CAYPVZ010000539.1:0-2715 GCA_964414235.1 uncultured Rhodothermales bacterium
CCACGCCGCTGCGCAACCGGCCGACGGCAGCGCCCTCTACTTCGTGTCGCGCAACGACGGCACCCACAAGTTCTCCGACACCCTCGCGGAACACAACCGTGCGGTCGATCGTTTCCAGCGGGGGCTGCCGTGATGCGCGGTCGATTCGTCGTCCTCGAAGGCGGGGAGGGGGCGGGCAAGTCCACCCAGCTGGCCTGCATCAGGGAATGGCTCGCCGCGAGTGGACGGGAGGTCGTGACCACCCGCGAGCCCGGCGGCACCGATCTGGCGCCCGTCCCGGAGCTGACGCCGCAGCCCGACCTCGAACCGGAGGCGACGCTCCAGCCCGACACGACCGGCACCCCGTAACGAAAAGCGCCCCGCCGGCCGAAGCCCGCGGGGCGTTTCTCGACGGGAGGCGAGCGCGCCTAGATGTCGCTCCGGTTCTGGACGACGAACGTCACCTTGCAGTGGACGCGGAAGCGGCCGGCGTCTTCCTCGCCGGGCTCGTAGATGAAGTCCTCGACGTAGACGCTCTGCACGCCGCGGATCGTCTGGGACACTTCGCGGTACGCCTGCACGACGGCGTCGTCGAAGCTCTTGTCGGAGACGGCGGACACCTCGATGATTTTGGCGATGGCCATGGAGATAGGGAAGGGTAGTGAGAGGGCGGTGCCTACGCGGGAGACGCGGGGTGGGGTCCGGCGTGGTCTCTGGCCCCGCGTGTTCGCGTGGATGCTGGCGCGCGGCGATGACCTCCAGCATCGGGTATACGGGGCGCGCAAGCGGCGCCTCTTTTCCCAGATCGAGGGCCGCGACGGCGCGCCGCCCGTCGTCGTCGAGGTGGGCGCGGGGACGGGGCTGAACGCGGTCTATCTCCCGGCCGGTGCGCGCTGGATCGCCGTCGAGCCCAACGTCCACTTCCACGAGCGCATCCGCGCGGCGGCCGCGGCGCACGGGCTGGACGTCGAGGTCCGCGCCGGGCTGGCGGAGGCGCTGCCCGTGGCCGACGGCGCGGCCGACGCCGTCGTGAGCACGCTCGTGCTCTGCTCCGTCGACGACGTCCGCCAGTCGCTGGCGGAGGTGCGGCGCGTGCTGCGGCCCGGCGGGCGGTTCGTGTTCGTCGAGCACGTCGCGGCGCCGGAGGGGACGGGCCTGCGCCGCCTCCAGCGGCTTCTGCGCGGCCCGTGGGGCCTCGTCGCCGACGGCTGCCGGCCGGACCAGGACACGGAGCGGCTTCTCTGTGGGGCCGGCTTCGCGTCGGTCGAGCGCGAGGCGTTCCGAGTCCCCGGGGCCCTCGTCGCGCCCCACATCGCCGGGGTCGCGATTGTAGGCCGACCGCCGATTGTGGAGGCCTAGGTGCGGAGCGGGGGGGCCGCCGCGTCTATCCTCCGCCCCCCCGATTCTCCGATCCCGATGGACGCCACGCTCACGCACGACCAGGTCCGCACGTACTACGGCGAGACGCTCACGTCTTCCGACGACCTCAAGACGAGCGCGTGCTGCTCGGACGAGGCCGTCCCCGAGCACCACAAGCCGATCCTGTCGCTCCTGCCGGACGAGGTGCTGACCAAGTTCTACGGCTGCGGCTCGCCGATCCCGCCCGCGCTCGACGGCTGCACCGTGCTCGACCTCGGTTGTGGCACGGGCCGCGACGCCTTCGTCGCCGCCGCGCTGGCGGGGCCGACCGGCCGCGTCATCGGCGTCGACATGACGGAGGCCCAGATCGACGTCGCCCGGCGGCACCGCCAGTCGGTCGCCGAGGCGCTCGGCCACCCGGTGCCGACGACCGAGTTCCACCTCGGGCTCATCGAGGACCTCGGCGCGCTCGGCATCGAGGACGCGAGCGTCGACGTGGTGATCTCGAACTGCGTGCTCAACCTCGCGCCGGACAAGGAGCGGGTGTTCGCCGAGATCACGCGCGTCCTCAAGCCCGGCGGCGAGCTGTACTTCTCCGATGTCTTCGCCGACCGCCGGCTCGCGCCGGAGCTGGCGCGGGACCCCGTGCTCGTCGGCGAGTGCCTGGGGGGGGCGCTGTACGGCGAGGACTTCCGCCGCCTCATGGCCCGCCTCGGCTGGGCCGATGTGCGGACCGTGACCGAGCGGCCCATCGCCATCGAAGACCCGGAGGTGGCCGACAAGCTGGGGACCGCGTCGTTCGTCTCGCGGACGATCCGCGCGTTCAAGCTGCCCGACCTCATTGAGGACCGCTGCGAGGACTACGGCCAGGTGGCCCTCTACCGCGGCGGCATCGACGGCCAGCGCCACGCGTTCCGGCTCGACGACCACCACCTGTTCGAGAAAGACCGCCCGATGCTCGTCTGCGGCAACTCGGCGGCGATGGTCCAGGCCACGCGCTACGGCCGCTTTTTCGACGTCCTCGGGGACCGCTCGACGCACTTCGGCCTGTTCGACTGCGCGCCCGCGTCCGCCTCGGGCGACGCCGACGCGGCCTGCGGGCCCGGCTGCTGCTGAGCCTTACGACCGCCGCTTCGCCTCGACCGACTGGCGGGTCTCGACGGCGCGCGCGACGGCCGGGTGGTCGTCGCCGAGGCCGTCGCGGAGCAGCGTCTCCGCCTCGGTGGCCACGTCGGCGGCCTCGCCGAGGCGGCCGGTGTCGCGGAGGACGCGGGCGTGGTTGATCATCGGGACGCCGACGATGGGGTGGCGCTCGCCGAGCGCGCGGCGCGTGATGGCGATGGCCTCGCGGAGCAGCGGCTCGGCCTCGTCGTTGCG
>CAYPVZ010000540.1:0-2710 GCA_964414235.1 uncultured Rhodothermales bacterium
CGCATGGAGAGAGCACGGGAGACGAGAGGCGGGAGAACGCCGCCCGGTGCGCGCGGTTCGCGCCCCGTTACGCCTCCGCCAGCGCGGCACGCGCCGTCTTCGTCAGCCCCGCCACGACGAGGGCGTACGAGTGGTCGACCAGCTGGCGGACGACGTCGGCGGGGACGTCGCCGCGGAGGCCGACCCCGTTCCAGTGGGTCTTGTTCATGTGGTAGGCCGGCGTCACGGCCTCGTAGGTCTCGCGCAGCTCCAGCGCCCGCTCGGGGTCGCACTTGAGCGCGACCGTCGGCGGCACGCGCTCCAGACTGACGAGGGCGAACATCTTGCCGGCCACCTTGAAGACGAGCGTCTCCTCGTCGAAGGGGAAGCTCTCGGTGGCGCCGGGCTTCGAGAGGCAGTGGTCGCGGAGGGCGTCGAGGTGCATGGGCGTCAGGGGCTCTCGTCGGCGGCGGGCGCCAGCGGGAGGCGGAGGGTGAACGTGGTGCCGGCATCGCCGGTCTCGAAGGTGATGGTCCCGCCGGCGGCCTCGACGGCGCGCTTCGAGATCGCCAGCCCGAGGCCCATGCCGCTGGTCTTGGTCGAGAAGCTGGGCTGGAAGACGCGCTCCTGGACCTCCTGCGGAATGCCGGTGCCGTCGTCGGTCACGGCCACCTCGGCGCGCCCGTCGTGGAGCGCCGTCGCCAGCCCGATGCGGCCGGGCTCGTCCCGCTCCGGGATGGCCTGGAGCGCGTTCGTGAGCAGGTTGACGAGGACGCGGCGCAGCTCCTCGTGGTCGGCGACGACCGGCAGGGGCGTCTCGGTGAGATCGACCTCGAAGAGGGACCGGCCGCTCTCGGCGAGCGGCCCCTCGAACAGCGCGGCGGCCTCGCGCGCGACGTCGCCGAGGTCGAGCCGCTCCGGGTTGCGCATGGGCATCCGGGCGAAGCGCGAGAAGTCGGAGGCGATGCGGTCGAGCGTCTCGATCTGGTCGATGAGCATGCCCGTCGTCCGCTCGAACTGGCCGGCGAAGCGGCGCTCGTCGGGCGGCGCCTCGTCGCCGGGCGGGTGGAACGTGCGCTGGAGGTGCTGGACCGACAGCTTCATCGGCATCAGCGGGTTCTTGATCTCGTGGGCCACCTGACGCGCCATGGTGCTCCAGGCGAGCTCGCGCTCCTGCTCGGCCAGCTGGCGGCGGCTCTGCACGAGGGCCGCCTGCATGGCGTTGAACGACTCGACGAGCTCGCCGACCTCGTCGTGGGTCTCGACCGGGATGGGCTCTTCCGCCTCACCGGCGCCGACGGCCCGAAGGCCCTCGCGGAGGCGCCCGAACGGACGCGTGAGCTGCCCGGCCAGCAGCGCCGCCAGCACCACGATGCCGACGAGCAGGGCCAGCAGCCCGCCGAAGAGGTACGCCACGTAGCGCGACTGCCCGGCCTCGATGGCCGCCTGCTCCGAGAGCGTCGGAATGGCGAGCGCCTCGGCGGGCCGGCCGGCGCTGTCGGGCAGGGCGAGGTAGCCCGTGGTGTAGGCGAACGTCCCGATCCGGTCGTCCGAGAACGCGAAGGGCTGGTCGTCGAGGAAGAGCGCCTCGTAGACGACGCCGGGCAGGCGCGTCTCGATGAGCCGCTGGCGGACGAGCTGGCGGCGGCTCGACGACTCCAGGGTCGCGCAGCGGTAGAGGTGGACGTCGACGCCGAGGGCGGCGGCGACGGCGTCGAGGCGAGCGTTCGCGCTGGCGGGACCCGCCCCCGGCTCGGCGGCGAACACGGCCGAGGCGCGCGTCAGCCGGTTTCGAAGCTGGTCGCGCACCGCCTCCCGGTTCTGCTCCACGATCACCCGCTGCCCGACGACGCCCGTCAGCGCCACGCTCGCCAGCCCGACGATGAGGAACCGGTTGAGCACCTTGTCGCGGAAGCGCGTCCGCTCGACCGGCAGCAGCCCGGCGCGGTGGCGGACGTAGATGCCGACGGCGAACACGACGGCGCCCAGCGCCAGCCCGGCGAGGCTGAGCCGGAGCAGGACGAACCAGATGTCGAGCCGGTCCTCGGCCGGCGCCCGGACGGCTACCACATCCTGCGCGCTGTCGCCCTGGCGCTCGTAGTAGACGAGGCTCGGGCGGCCCTCGACGACCTCGGAGCGGAGGTACGAGAGGGCGCGGTCGGTGAGCGCGGCGTAGACGGTGGTGTCGAGCCGAAGCGGCGCCGGGCCGCGCTGGCGGACGAGGACGCCGTCGTCGTACTCGGCGTAGCCGAGGGCCTCATCGTCCAGCCCGAACAGGCCCGTCGGGGCGAGGACGCGGGGGAACGGCGTCTCGGTCGGGAACCGGGACGTGCGCGGCGTGACGCGGAGGTAGAGCCATGCGACCGTCTCGGTGTCGTCGAGAATCGGCCCGATGGCGGCCGTCCGCCGGAGCCCTCGCCGCTCGATGACAGGCACCCGGACGCGGAGGTAGCGCGGGCGAGGGTCGCGGCCGTCGTAGTTGGTCCGGAGCGCGGCGTAGCCGAGGGCGTCGTCCGCCAGCGGCGCGCCACGCTCGACGTAGCTCCCGAGCGTGTCGCCGGATGGCGCGACGATCCGGAGCTCGGTCGCGACGTCGGCGTAGAAGAAGGCCTCGTAGTCCTGAATCACGCACCGCTCCTCGGGGAAGTGAACCCCAGCGGGGACTTTCCCACTCAGCAATGCAGCCGCAAAAGCTGCCGTCGACGTCCCGGCAGTGTAAGCGGTATCCTTG
>CAYPVZ010000541.1:0-2692 GCA_964414235.1 uncultured Rhodothermales bacterium
ACTCGGGCCGGCCGCATCGACGGGCTCGTCGACATCCGCGACAACCTCAACAGCGGCCGGCCCGAGTACCGCGTCGAGATCGACCGCGAGCGGGCGGCGGCCTTCGGGCTGAGCACGCAGCAGGTCGCGCTGGCGGTGCGCGGCGCCGTCAACGGCGTCGAGGCCAGCCGCTGGCGCGACGGCAAGGACGAGTACGACATCACGGTCCGCCTCCGCGAGGCCGACCGCGAGAACGTCCGCCAGCTGGAGAGCCTGACGGTCCTGAAGGACGGCCGCCAGATCCCGCTCGTGTCGGTCGCGCGCGTCGTGCCGGCCTCCGGGCTCGGCTCGGTCACGCGGCTCGACCAGGAGCGCGTCGTGACCGTCCTCGGCGACGCCGCCCCGGGCGCGAACGCGAACGCCGTCCTCACCCAGGTCCAGGCCGCGCTGGCGCCGACGCTGGCCGAGCTCCCGACGGGCTACGAGGTCTCGTACACCGGCGCCAACGAGGAGCAGAACGAGAGCTTCTCGTTCCTCACGACGGCGCTCCTGATGGGCCTGGCGCTCATCACGATCATCCTCATCGCCCAGTTCAACTCGATCAAGAACCCGCTCATCATCATGGTGGCGGTCGGGCTGTCGCTGATCGGCGTCCTGCTCGGCCTGATCCTGACCCGGACGCCGTTCGGGCTCATGACCTTCATCGGGCTCATCTCGCTGGCCGGCATCGTCGTCAACAACGCCATCGTGCTGGTCGACTATATCGAGCAGCTCCGGGCGCGCGGGGAGGACAAGCAGGACGCCATCATCGACGGCGGCGCGACGCGCCTCCGGCCAGTGCTCCTGACGGCGTTCACGACCGTCATCGGCCTCATCCCGCTCACGTTCGGCATCAACATCGACTTCGTCGGGCTGATCGTCGACCTGAACCCGTCGTTCTCCTTCGGCTCCGAGAACACACAGTTCTGGGGCCCGATGGGCACGGCGATCATCTCGGGCCTGACGTTCGCGACCTTCCTGACGCTCGTCATCGTGCCGGTTATGTACTCGGCGTTCGACTCGGTCGCGATGCGCGTCGCCGACGCGCGCAGCCAGGAGACGACCCCCGAGGGCGCCCCGCGGAGCACGCCGATCTCGGGCGACGGCGGCACCCTGACGACGGCGCCCGTTCCCGCCTCCTAATCGGGACCCTCCGGCTGGCGGCGCGCGGCGCCAGCCGGACGCCCGCCCTCGCCCATGCTCGACCTTCTCCCCTCCCCCGGCCCCGACGTCGTCGCCTTCCGCGTCAGCGGCAAGGTCACCAAGGCCGACGTCGAGCTGGCCTGGGCCTCCGTCCACGCGGCGCTCGACGACGCCCAGACCATCGGGCTCTACGCCGAGATCGTCGACCTCGGCGGGTTTACGATCGACGGGCTGGCCGAGGACGTGGCGCGGGCGCTCAAGGAAATCGGACAGTGGCGACGGTTCGCGCGCTACGCCGTCGTGACCGATGCCGGCTGGCTCCGGACGCTCGCCGAGGCCGAGGGCAAGCTGCTGCCCGGCATCGAGATCCGCACGTACCCGCTCGACGAGAAGGACCACGCGATGGCCTGGCTCTCGGCCCACACCGCCCCGCAGACCTCGGCGCCGAACGCGCCGGAGCGCGCCTAGGCGGTGGGCCGCTCATCAAGCCTCTCGTACGGTCACGGACGCCGCGCAGCACGCCTAGCCCCCTTCCTGGTGGCCTCGTGGTCCGTCGCGGCGTTCGTCTCCAGCCGCATCGTCGGGCTCTCGACGGCGAACGGGACCGAGACGCTCGCGACCACCGTCACGCGCTCGGTCGTCCTCGGCCTGACCATCGGGCTCGTGGGGGCCTGGCTGGAGACCGGGCCGCTCGTTCGGATCGGGCGGCGGCTCCCACTCGGCGCCGCGCTGGCGGCCCGGACGCTGGCCTACGCCCTCGCGGCGGCCCTCGGCATCATCGTCATCATCGGCCTCGTGGCGTGGGTCGGCCACGGCATCCCGCCCGGCGTCCTCATCCACGCAGAGCCGTTCTGGGCGCTCCTCCGCTCGGGCGAGTTCGGCTGGATGCAGGCGCTCCTCGTCCTCGCCTCGTTCGGCATCAACCTGGGCCTCCAGCTCCGGCGCGTGCTCGGGCCGGAGACGCTGCTGGCGCTGCTCGTCGGGCGCTACCGGCGGCCCGTCCGTGAGGAGCGCGCCTTCCTCTTCCTCGACCTCACCGACTCGACGGCCTGGGCCGAGCGCCTCGGCCCGCTCGCCTTCACCGACTTCAAGAACGACTTCTTCGCCGACGTGGCCGAGCCCGTCCTCGCGACGGGCGGCCGGATCGTCCAGTACGTCGGCGACGAGGTGATGGTGGCCTGGCCCATGAAACGTGCCGAGGCCGACGCGGCGCCGCTCCGGTTCTTCCTCCTCGTTGAGGCCCGCATCGACACGTACGCCGAGCGCTACCGCCAGCGCTACGGGGCCGTCCCGGCGTTCAAGGCCGGCTGCCACGGCGGCGAGGTCGTGACGGCCGAGGTCGGCGACCTCAAGCGCGACATCGTCCACTCGGGCGACGTCGTCAACACGGCGGCGCGGATCGAGGGCGAGTGCCGGCCGCGCGGGCGGAGACTCCTCGTCTCGGAGGCCCTCCTGGACCGGATGCCGACGCTGCCAGACGTGACCGTCGAGCGGCTCGAGATCCACGCGTCCTCGGCGGCCACGGGATCGG
>CAYPVZ010000542.1:0-1477 GCA_964414235.1 uncultured Rhodothermales bacterium
GTCGGGCCTCGCCATGTCGAGCCGGGAAGGTCCCGGCCGGCACGTCGGCGACCGCGCTCTTCCACAGCGCAGCGCCATCACCAAGACCGGGGTGAGGCCCCGATCACGATGACTCACTACACCAACGTACCCACCGCCGCGTCCGTTCACGACGACGGCGCCGTCTACACCGCGTCCGGCATGCGCGTCGCGTCGGCCGAGGTCCGCGCCACGGCCATCGCCGAGCAGGCCGGCCGCTGGCTCACGTTCGCCACCGAGCGGACCCGGATGAAGCCGGCCACGATCACCGCGAAGGCGCTTCAGTCGACCTCGTTCAGCGTGCTCCATGGGGCCGCCAGCTTCGCCGTGCCCAGTAAGCTCTCTGGCACGTCGAAGCACCAGCGCGCCCTGTGGGCCCTCGTCCGCGACCCAGGCGAGCCGTGGGCCGTCCTCGACCTCGACGTGGCGGGCGAGGGGATCACGGCCTCGCACGACGGCGAGCCTCTCGGGCTCGTCCAGCCGAAGCACCTCGGGTGGGTCCGCCCGCTGATCAGCTTCGGTTTGACTGCCCACCTCGGGCGCGTCACGGGCCACGACTACGAGGGCTACAGCCTGGGTTGCAACGTGTGCTTCGGCCACGTCGGGACGGCGCTCGATGGGCTCCTCGCCGCGCTCGGCTCCGGCGACGGGGCAGGCGACGGCGCCATGGGCGACGGTCAGCACGGAGGCCCCGAGCCTGTCGTGTCGCCGGCCGCCGTGCCGTCCGTATCCGTGCCGTCGGTGTCCGACGTCCGGCCGGTCCCCGCGCTCCGGCTCGCGGCCCGTCACGGCGTCCCCGTCCACCCCGAGCACGCCGCGCTCGGCGCTGACCCCGACGACGTCGTCCTCTACCGACACGTCGACGGGACGGCCTGCGCGACGGTGGACCACGTCGTCCGCCACAGCCCGACCGGCGTCGAGTGGGGCTACGGCGGGAGCGGTCCGGCCGACCTCGCACTCTCCGTGCTCCGCCGGCTCACCGACGAGGCGACGGCCGACAGGCTTTATCAGGCCTTCAAGGCCGAGGTCGTCGCCGGCATCCCTTCGGCCGGCGGAGTGATCCGCGCGGTCGACGTCCGGGCCTGGGTCGCCGCACAGGCCGGCCGCTAGTCCGTCACCACGTCGGGGCCGAGGGGCTCCGTCACTTCACAACACCACCGACCGAGAGGCCGGGACTCGCCATCGCGGCGGGGTCCGGCCTCTCCCATGTCTACCCACTCTGATGACCACGAAGAACAAGACCACGATCACGCCCGGCCAGCTCGCGCTCGGGCTCACGACCCCGCTCCTCGCCGCCACGCCGAAGGGCGCCGACGCGTCCGGCCGGCCGACCCGGCAGGACCGGCTCGACGCCGCTCGCGCCGTCCTCGCCCGCGGCGTCTCCGGCGTCCGCGACGACCCCGATGCCCTCGCGGCCTACCTCGCCGTGGATGTCGCGGCACAGCGGCGCCACCCGTCC
>CAYPVZ010000542.1:1487-2687 GCA_964414235.1 uncultured Rhodothermales bacterium
GTCACTTCCGCGACTACTCGGCCCGGAACGCCATGCTGATCTGGATGCAGCGCCCGACGGCCCGCTACACGATGGGCTTTCGGACGTGGACGACGCACGGCCGGCGCGTCCGGAAGGGCGAGCGCGGGATCACCGTCCTCGCGCCGGTCCTCCGGCGCCCGACGACCGATGAGGTCGCGGCCGGCCACGACCCCGACGACCGCGTGCCGGTCGCGTTCAAGACGGCGACGACGTTCGATTACGAGCAGACCGAGGCGGTCACCGACGACGCCCTCGTCTACACGCCGCCCGTCCCCCGGCTCGACGCCGACGGCCCGGCCGGGCTTCTCGCGAAGCTGGAGGCGGCGGCCCGCCAGATAGCCTGCACGGTCCACTACAGCTCGCTCGGCTACGCCGACGGGTGGTATCGCGAGGCTGACCGGACGATCTGCGTCCGGGCCTCGCTCTCGGGCGCCGACCGGTGCTCGGTCCTGTGCCACGAGCTGGCCCACGCCGTCGCGCACTCCAAGGGCGCGCCGACGGCCGAGGCCGCCCTGTACGCCCGGGACAGGGCGTCGAGGGAGCTCCAGGCCGAGGGCGCAGCCTACGTCGCGCTGGCCGCGCTCGGGCTCGACACGGCACGCGCCAGTCTGCCCTACCTGAGGAACTGGGCCGGCGGCGACAACGACGCGCTCGCGGCCGAGCTCGACGCGGTCGACCGGATCGCCGGCCGGCTCCTCGCCCTCGTCGACGGCACCGCTGTGGCCGCCGTGACGAGCAACGCCAGCTAGACCCTGACCACCGCCCGGGACAGTCCCGGGCTTCCCTTCCTGACCACCGACCGAGAGGCCGGCCCTGCCTGCGCGAGAGCGTGGATGGGGTCGGCCTCTCGCCGTTTCCGATCAACACGATGACCACGAACACATCCCAGCGCGCCCGCCGCGACATCCACACGCTCGACCTCTTCACGGCTGTCAACGAGACCGCTGAACCGCCCCGCCTCGACGTCCCCGTCTTCGGCGTCCGCCTCGTCCGCGAGCGGAGCCACGAGACTGCCCAGATCCGAACGCCGGCCGACGCCGCGCGCCTCTGCTGCGAGATGCTCGACGGGTACGACAGAGAAGTCTTCCTCGCCGTCGCGCTGTCCACCGCTAGCCGAGTGATTGGCGCCCACGTCTGCCACGTCGGAACCGTTGACGCGAGTGTGGCGAGCCCGCGCGA
>CAYPVZ010000543.1:0-2681 GCA_964414235.1 uncultured Rhodothermales bacterium
GCCGGTCGCCTTCTACAACACGTGGACGCTGCCGCTGGCCATCGGCATCGCGTTCCTGGCGGGCATGGGGCAGCTCATGTGGTGGCGCAAGATGAGCGTCGAGGACGCCAACCGGGTGCTGCTCAAGCCGGTCCTCGCGACCGTCGTGAGCACGGCCGCCGTGGTGCTCCTGACGCCGTTCGTGCAGGAGACGGTCGCGCCCGCCGCCGCCGCCAGCGCGCCGGTCGCCGAGGCGGGCCTGCTCGGGGTGGGCTTCTTCGAGACGCACGGGACGTCGCTGCTGCTGCTGCTGCTGCTGTTCTCGGCCTTCTTCATGCTCTGGGGCAACCTGTCCGTGATGTGGCGGGTCGGGCGCGGCAACGCGAAGATGGTCGGCGGGAGCCTGACGCACGTGGGCTTCGGGCTGATGCTACTGGGCATCTTCGCCTCGTCGGTCTTCAACGACCCGCTGGCGGACGGCACGGGCGCCGACGTGCAGGGCAGCCGCGACAACGTCGTGGTGCCGCTGGGACGGACGGTGGCGGCCGACGGCTACCGCTGGACCTACACCGGCCAGGACGTCAACGACGAGGGCCGGCCGGTGTATCTCATGGACGTCGTGGACCGCAAGGGCCGCCAGTTCCAGACGCGCAACGTGGTCTACAAGGACGGCCGCGACCAGTGGATCCAGCACCCGTACGTGCGTGAGGGCGCCACGCGCGACCTCTACGTGGCCGTCTTCCCGTCGGCCATGAGCGAGTCGAACACGGAGGGGCAGGCCGAGGTGACGCTGGCGCGAGGCGACTCCGTCCAGCTGGCGACGGCGGCGCACGACCCGGCCTACACCATCACGTTCGACGACTACGAGCTGGAGGTCGACCTCGACGCCGTCGGGCTGGACCGCGACTCGGTGGACCTCGCGGTCGCGGCGCGGCTCGCGGTGACCAACGAGGCGACGGGCGAGCAGCGCTTCCTCCGGCCGGTCTACGTCATCACGCAGGACCGCCGCCAGCAGTTCGTGCAGAACCGGGCGACGGACTGGGGGCTGGGCGTGGCCTTCGCGGGCATGGTGGTCGAGGAGGGCGCGATCCGGCTCGTGTTCGAGGGCGCCCACGTGGCGAAGGAGGACTGGGTGGTCGTCCAGGCCTACGAGAAGCCGTTCCTGTCGCTGCTGTGGCTGGGTACGGGCCTGCTCGGGATCGGCTTCGGGATCTCGTTCGTGCGCCGCCTCGGCGAGTCGCGGCGGTAGGGCAGGCGCCGGGCACGCGGGCGCGGCTAGGTTGCGGGCTCGCTGCCCTGCCGCCCATGCCCCGCTCCGCGATGCCCCCGCCGGCCCGCCTCGTCCTTCCCATGCTCGCCGTCGCGCTGGCGGCGTGCGCCTCGACGGCGCCGGAGCGGGCCGGCAACCCGGTCTGGGACGGCTGGTACGCCGACCCTGAGGGTGTCGTCTTCGGCGACACGTACTGGGTCTACCCGACGTATTCGGCGGCGTACGACGAGCAGGTGTTCCTCGACGCGTTCTCCTCGCCCGACCTGGTCCACTGGACGAAGCACCCGCGCGTGCTCGACACGACGGCGGTGGCGTGGGCGGACAGCGCGATGTGGGCGCCGGCGGCCATCGAGAAGGACGGCCGGACCTACCTCTTCTTCGCGGCCAACGACATCCAGCACGACGGCGCCGTCGGCGGCATCGGGGTGGCGGTGGCGGACGCGCCGGGCGGGCCGTTCCGCGACCTGCTGGGGCGCCCGCTCATCGACCGGTTCTACAACGGGGCGCAGCCCATCGACCAGTTCGTGTTCGAGGACGGCGGAGCGTACTACATCGTCTACGGCGGCTGGGGGCACGCCAACATCGGGCGGCTGGCGGACGACTTCTCGGGCCTCGTCCCGTTCGAGGACGGCGCGCTGGTGCGCGAGATCACGCCGGAGGGCTACGTCGAGGGGCCGTTCCTCTTCGAGAAGGACGGGCGGTACTACTTCATGTGGTCCGAGGGTGGATGGACGAACGCGAGCTACCGGGTGGCCTACGCCATCGGGGACTCGCCCTTCGGGCCGTTCGAGCGGATCGGGACGATCCTGGAGCAGGACCCGGCGATCGCGACGGGCGCGGGGCACCACTCGGTGATCCACGTCCCGGGCTCGGACGACTGGTACATCGTCTACCACCGCCGCCCGATCCCCAACCTCGGCCGGGACCACCGCGTGACGGCGATCGACCGGATGGAGTTCAACGCCGACGGCACGATCCGGCCAGTGCGGATGACGACGGAGGGCGTCGCCGCCCGGCCCCTCCGCTAGCCCGGCGGGCGGTGCGCGCCGGGCGCGAGCCGGAACGAAGCGGCGGAGACCGCCCCCTGGCGCCGTCGGTGCGGTCAGCTGCCGCGGCCGGTGCGTTCGAGGAGGCCGAGGCGCTCGCGGAGCTGGGGGTGGTCTTCGAGCGCGTAGGCCAGGTCCGAGGCCGTCATCGCGGCGTGCCGGCGGAGCACGGCGACGGCCGTCGTTCGCGTCCGGCTCGCCTTATCGACGTCGCCGGCCTCCTTCGTCTGGGCGCTCCCCTTCTTCGTGGCCATGGCGACGAGCGCCTTCGCATCGGTGATGTCGGCCGGCGAGATGCCGCGGACGGCCGCGACGATGTCGCTCCGGCCGTCGAGCGTGTCGTAGAGCCGGGCGGCGTCGGCGAGGAGGTCGTCGGGGGCGTCGCC
>CAYPVZ010000544.1:0-2679 GCA_964414235.1 uncultured Rhodothermales bacterium
CCCTCGTATGGAGACCTCCCCCCCGTCCGCCCCGCTGGCGAGCGCTGCCGGCGCGCCGCCCCCTACTCACAAGAGTGGCTACGTCGCCCTCGTCGGCGCACCCAACGTCGGCAAGTCGACGCTGCTCAACCGCTGGCTGGGCACGAAGCTGTCCATCGTCTCGCCGCGCCCATCGACGACACGTAACCGGGTGCTCGGCATCCTGACGGCGGAGGCCGGCGAGCGCGAGGCGCACCCGGCCGGCTACCAGCTCGTGCTGCTCGACACGCCCGGCGTCGTCCGCCCGAAGTATCGGCTCCACGAGCACATGATGCGCGACGTCGACCGCTCGCTCGGCGACGCCGACGTTACCGTCTTCCTCGCCGACGCGACCCGCACCCACCTCACGCACGACGACCGCCAGGCGGCCGAACGCGTTCAGAACTTCCGCGGCTCGCTCCTGCTGGCCCTCAACAAGGTCGACGCGCTCGGGCTCATCGACGAGGCGCTCCCGCTCGTCGCCCGTTACGCCGAAGCCCTCGGCCGCGAGCCCGACGCGACGGTCCCGATCTCGGCGGAGAAGGGCACGAACACGGACGCGCTGCTCGACCTCGTGCTCGACCGCATCCCCGAGGGCCCGCCGTACTACCCGGCAGACCAGCTCTCGGAGCATCCCGAGCGGTTCTTCATCGCCGAGATCGTGCGCGAGGCCATCTTCCACCAGTTCCGCGACGAGGTCCCGTACGCGACGCAGGTCGTTGTGGTGCTCTACCAGGAACGGCCCGGGCAGAAGGACTACGTGGCCTGCGACATCGTCGTCGAGCGCGATTCGCAGAAGGCGATCCTGATCGGCAAGGGCGGCGCGGCGCTCAAGCGGCTCGGCCGCGCAGCGCGCGAGGAGATCGAGGCGTTTCTCGGGCGCGGCGTTTTCCTCCAGCTCTACGTCAAGACGCGCGCCGACTGGCGGGACCGCGAGGGGCACCTGCGGGAGTATGGCTTCGGGCCGTAGGGGTCCAGATCATTGATTCAAAATCGCTAGAGCAGATTATTACAGCCAAATACGTCTACAGGGCGCCCTGAATCCGGACCGGTGAACGAGAGGAGCGGTGGAGCCCGCGATACCCGCCGCTCACTCCTCCGGTCTCCGTGCGCCTTACGCTCCTGCTCACCGTCGCCGTCCTCACCGGCTGCGCCAGCGTCAACTCCTACCCCTTCGACACCCAGAGCGCCCGCTCCCGCCAGCAACTCACCGAGAAGGCCGCGCGCCAGGACGTGGTCGTCCGAACCGACAGCGAGGCCGGCATCTCCGCCCGCTCCCTCTCCATTCGCGCCGACTCCACGTCATGGGTCGACCCGACGACGGGAGCGACGCGGACGGTGGGCACCGACCAACTCCGGGCCGTCTCCATCCCGGGCCGCCAGGGGGGCACGCTCCCGACCATCGCGATCGGGCTCGGCGGCGGAATCCTCGGCGGCGGCCTGCTCGGGTATGGGGCCTACGAAGCCGGCATCGGGAAAAACGTCCTGGATTCATCCGGAGAGGCCGCGCTGTACGGGGCCGCTGGCGGAGCGGTCCTGGGCCTGCTCTCGGGCGCCTTCGTCTCGTCGGAACGGCGGCGGATGCAACTGTTCCGCGTGACGGCCCCGGCCAGCACGCCATAGGCGACCCCTCCGCTCAGCCCGCCATCCCCAATCCACCGGCGACCGCCTCCGCCAGCGCGGCGGGGACGTCGCCGCGGACGGCGTAGCGGCTCATCTCGAACCGCTCGGGATACGTCTTGCGAAGCGCGGCGAACGCAGCGGCACGGGCCTCGCCCGGCGTGTCCGCCAGCGCGGCCCGAAAGCGCGCATCATCAGCACGGACGTCGGTAGCCTGCCGGGCGAGCGCGTCCAGCCACGTGGCAGGCGAGAGCTCTCGCGCCGGAGCGCCGAGGACGACCTCCGGCGATGGCGGTGGCGTCCAACGGGTGCTCTCGATTCCCTGCGCCTCTGCCCACGAGGCGAGTGCGTCGGCGATCATGGCCGTCCCACGCAGCTTGGCGTCAGCCGCGTAACCGGCGATATGGGGCGTGGCTAGGTCGGCGACCTCGACGAGGGCCAGATCGGGAATCGGCTCGCCGGGCCATACGTCGAGGACAAGCGCGGCGAGGTGTCCGGACTGGCGAGCGTCCAGCAGCGCCGGACCGTCCGCGATGCCGCCGCGCGCGGCGTTGACCAACCAGGCACCCGGCCGCATCCTCCGGAGAGTACTGGTACCCACTAAACCCTGTGTGGGCCAACGATTTTCGCCGGGTCGCGTCAGCGGCGTGTGAAGCGTGACGACGTCTGACTGGCGGAAGACGTCATCGAGGTCGACGTACTCGTGATCCGAGAACCCCGCGGCGGCGCGAGGCGGATCGCAGGCGAGCACGCGCAGCCCGAGCGCTCGGGCACGCGGGACCAGCCGCCCTCCGACCTCCCCGACGCCGACCACACCCAGCGTCCGGCCGGCCAGCGTCTCGCCCCGGTCGGCCGCGAGCGCCAGCAGCGCCGCGACGACGTAGTCGACGACGGACGCCGCGTTCGAGCCGGGCGCCGAGGCGAACGCGATGCCACGCTGGCGGAGCGCCTCGGCGTCGACGTGGTCGACGCCGGCCGTGGCCGTGCCGACGACGCGAACGGGCGTGCCGTCGATCAGGTCGGCGTCGACGCCGGTGCCGC
>CAYPVZ010000545.1:0-2671 GCA_964414235.1 uncultured Rhodothermales bacterium
GACCAGTACCGCCCCTTCGGCCGCCACGGTCCCCCAGGCTGCCCCGAGCATGCCGTAGGGTGGGATGAGCACCGCGTCGGCGGCGACGTTGACGACGGCGCCGGCGCCGACCACCCAGAGGTACCGCTTCTCCTCGTCCCACGCCAGGAGCGGCTGGCCGAGCGTCATGTTGGCCGTTACGAGCGCCACCTGCGCCAGCAGGACCTGCAGGGTCGGGACTGCCGAGACGTAGGCGTCGCCACAGATCAGCACGAGGAGCGGGCGGGCGAGGAGGACGCCGCCGACGGCGATGGGGAAGCCGACGCCGAGGTTGGCCGAGGCGTAGAGCGTGGCGGACTGACGCTTCCGGACAGCCGTATCGCCATGGGCCGACAGCAGGGGGAAAAACGCCTGGTAGAGGACCTGCCCGGGCACCAGCGCCAGCGTGAGCACCCGGTACGACGCCTCGTACAGCCCGACCTCGGCGTTGGAGCGGAGGACGCCGAGGAGGAGCTTGTCGAGGTTGTAGTAGATCGCGATCAGGAACAGCGACGCCGCCAGTGGGGCCGACCGGCGGGCCAGGCCGGGCCACGCGCGGACGGTCCACGCCGGCCGCACCGGCCCGAAGTCGCGCCGGTAGGCCGCCCACAGCCCGCTGGCGACGAGGAGCGCGGCCCCGCTTTGTGCCGCCGCCGCCCAGATCTCGTCCCCGGGGCCTCGGACGAGGGCGATCACGCCGAGGAACTGGAGGGTGCCCGCCGCCACGTTCCGTGTCGCGATGACGCCCATCCGTTGGACGCCCTGATACACCCATTCCAACGTGAGCGCCTGCGCGACGAGCGTGAGTCCCTGGACGGCCAAGACGCCCTTGAATGCGGGAGGCCGGGGGAGGGCCAGGACCACCCCGAGATACGCCACGAACCCCAGCGCGCCCAGCGCGAGGCGGAGCCCGGTCACCTCCGAGACGAGACGGGTCCGTTGCTCCGGCGCGCGGGCGAGCTCGCGGACGCCGAAGACGTCGAGCCCGAGGGCGGCGGCGAGCGAGACGTACCCGACGAGCGCGAGGCCGAACCCGATTACGCCGAGCCCGTCCGGACCGATCGCGCGGGCGACGGCGGCCGTCGTCGCCAGGCTCATCGCGAGCGTCATGCCCTTGGCGACTGCCAGCGCGCCGACGTTGGACCGGAGGCGGCGAGCCGTACTGGAACGAGGAGTGCTCACCCCCGTCGTCGGATGTGCTGGCGGCGTGCGACCCCGGCCCGATCGACGCGCGACGGACTCCATTCGAAGAGCGTGCCGCTGTGCCGCGACGCACACGGCACGACGCACGAGGTCGGCTCCGGGGGGAGGCGAAGGCTGCAGGCTCTCCGTCTCAACACTCGGCCGGTGCCGCCGGCGCCCGTTGTACGACTCCGTTGATGGACCCCAGCAGGAGCACGACGAACAGCATCTGGTTCATGACCGAGAAGGGGTTCGAAGTGAGCGCGGTGATGGAGAACATGGCCAGGGAGGCCGCCGCGCCCGCCAGGAGCGCCCGGTCGGCGGGCGGCCTCGGCTGGAACCAGGCCGACCACGCACCTCGGAGAAGGGTCGAGATCCAGGTAAAGATCATCAGGCCGAGACCCCAGAGCCCCAGCTTGAGCCAGATCGCGACGTACCCGTTGTGGACGAACGACGGGCTGACAGTCGATTGGGAGATCAGGCTGTAGTAGGTGGGAGCGGCGCCCCATCCGTATCCCAGCAGGGGGCTGGCCTCAATCCGACCCATGGCCGCCTCGGTCTCGACGAACCGGTTGATGAGAGAGACGTCACGGCCTACGCCAGACAGGCTCGTCAGGCGATCGAGGGTGCCGGCTCCGATGAGGGCAAGCTGGTCTCCTACGAGGGCGATGGCGACCACGAGGACGCCGGTCGTGCCGAGGGCGAGGGCGAGGCCCAGCCTCCGCCGATCTCGGTCATATCGCGAGAGCGTGGCCAGGACAACGATCCCGAACGCGGTAGCGACCCAGTAGGCCCGCGACTTTCCGATCACGAGGCCTACCAGGAGGGGCGCGAGGGCGCCCAGTATGAGGCTCCGGATGGACCAGCGCCATCGGCCCGTCGTCGTCGACAGCGCTGCCAGCGCCACGACGATCGCGGCCGACACCTGCATCATTCCGCCGGGCACCCGGATGTCCACGATCTCGTAAACGGCCGTCGCCGAGGCGAGGTCGTTCCGGAGGGTGATCGCGTTCGACACGGTCGCGAACAGGCCGAGGTAGAGGAACAGGCCGAGCAGGACGAGCGGGCCCCGCCGGGCCGTGCGCACGACCTCTTTGACCGGGAAGTAGAAAGGGAAGAACAGGGCGGCCTGAAGGTCGGCCCGGAAGCCGTACGCGTCGCCGCCGAAGAGGACCCCTAGGAGGATCCCACCCCCGATCCCGGCCACGCACCACACGAAGGCAGCGAGGTCGGTCGACGAGCGGAGGACGCCTTCGTTAGCAGCCATGGCTCGGACCGTCCAGGCCGCGAGGTATCCCATGGCCAGCAACCCGAACAGGACCTCTCCGAGTGAGAATCCCTCGCCGTTGTCCATGAGCAGCAGGGCGCTGGCGGCGAGGACGAGCGTGAACGCCGTCGTCGGTGACGGTGGCACGAGGACGACTGCGATGAGGGCCAGCCCGAGCATCGGAAGAACGGCGCCCGTGAGCGG
>CAYPVZ010000546.1:0-2664 GCA_964414235.1 uncultured Rhodothermales bacterium
GGCGAGAACGCCGTCGTGCGGGGGCCGGTCTACCTCGGCCCGAAGGCCCTCGTGAAGCCGACCGGGCGCATCGACGAGAGCGCCATCGGCTACTGGTCGAAAGTCGGCGGCGAGGTCCACGGGAGCGTCGTCCACAGCCTCTCGTCGAAGGCCCACGACGGCTACCTCGGCAACAGCTACCTCGGGCGGTGGTGCAATCTCGGCGCCGACACGAACACGTCGAACCTCAAGAACGACTACGGCGAGATCGCCCTCTGGGACGCCGTCGCGGGCGACTTCGTCGGGAGCGGTCGCCAGTTCGCCGGGCTGTTCATGGGCGACCACTCGAAGTGCGCCATCAACACCATGTTCAACACGGGCACCGTCGTCGGCGTGTTCTGCAACCTGTTCGGGGCGGACTTCCCGCCACGCCACGTGCCCAGCTTCGCCTGGGGCGGCGGCGACGGGCTCGTTCGGTACCGGCCCGAGAAGGCGTTCCGAGTGGCTGAGGCCGTGATGGCCCGGCGCGAGCGCTCGCTCTCGGGCGCCGAGCGCGCCCTGCTGGCAGCCATCGCCGAGGCGCACGGGCTGGCTGAATGAACCGAGGCCCGGCCGAACGGATCGGCCGGGCCTCGGACGTGTCGAACGAGCACCTCTAGGGGAGCGCGGCTAACGGCGCCCTCGCCTAGTTGAGGTGGGCGACGAGCTCCTCGCGGCGGTGCTTCTGGCGGAGCTTGCGGAGCGCCTTCTCTTTGATCTGGCGGACGCGCTCGCGCGTGAGCCCGAACCGCTGGCCGACCTCGACGAGCGTGAGCGGCTGCTCGTGCCCGATGCCGAAGTAGAGCCGCGTGATCTCGGCCTCGCGCGGGTGGAGCGTCGCCAGCGCGCGCTCGATGTCGATGTTGAGGCTCTCGTTGGTGAGGTCCTCGTCGGGCTGCTCGTAGCTGTCGTCGGCGAGAACGTCGAGGAGGCTGTTGCCGTCGTCGTCGTCGAACGGCGCGTCCATCGAGAGGCTATGGCGCGAGTGCTGGAGGCCCTCGACGACTTTGTCCTCCTTGAGGTCGAGCTCCTTGGCGATCTCCTCGGGCGTGGGCTGCCGACCGAGCTCCTGCGCCAGCCGCGCCGACGCCTTCCGCATCTTCGAGAGCGTGCCGACGCGGTTGAGCGGCAGCCGGACCGTCCGGACCTGGTCGCTCAGCGCCTTCAGGATCGACTGGCGGACCCACCAGACGGCGTACGAGATGAACTTGAACCCGCGGGTCTCGTCGAACCGCTGAGCGGCCTTCACGAGGCCGTAGTTGCCCTCCGAGATGAGGTCGGCCAGCGAGAGGCCCTGGCCCTGGTACTTCTTGGCGACCGAGACGACGAAGCGGAGGTTCGAGCGGACGAGCTGGTGGAGCGCGGTCTGGTCGCCCTGCTTGATGCGCTGGGCGAGTTCGACTTCCTGCTCGGGCGTGAGAAGCGGGACCTGTCCGATCTCCTGGAGATACTGGTCCAGCATCCGCTGACTGCGGGGGACGTACATCGGCGGCTCGTGGGGTGGCGTGAGAAAAAAGCGGCGTGGCCGGGGCACCCGGGTCCCGCGCGGCCCTCCGGGGCGCGGGCACAAGCGCGGAAGGTAGGCAAAGCCCGCGCGTTGTCCCAGGTGGAGCCCACGTCGTATCGGTCCTCCAGGGCGGAGTTCCTTAACACTTCGGTTTTTGCGTCGCCGACACACTCCCTTCCCGGGAAGAGCTTCGGCCGGCGCGCGTCGAGGGCGGGAGCGAACAGGCCGGTCCCTCTTCCAGTCCATGCGCCACGCTACCGTCAGGGGCACTCAGACGTTGCGCGAGGAATGAAGACGTGACGCCTGGGCCGTCCTGTCCGCCCGGCTGGCGGAGCCGCTAGGACCGCGCGGCCTTGGCTCGGCCCGTCTCCAGCGCGCGGGCAAGGTCGTGCCAGAGGTCGTCGGCATCCTCCAGCCCGACCGAGACGCGGACGAGGCCGGCCGTTATGCCGCCCTTCGCACGGGCGTCGCCGGTCGAGGCGCGCTGGGTGAGGCCCGCCGGATGCTGCGCGAGCGTGTCCGTCGAGCCGAGGCTAACGGCGGGCGTCGCGAGCCGGAGGGCGCGCAGAAAGCCGTCGGCGGCGCGGAAGGCGCCCGGACCGTCGGGCTCACCGTCCGGGCCGAGAACCTCGAACGAGAGCATCGGCCCCGGCCCGCTCATCTGCGTCCCGACGAGCCCGCGCGGGTCGCGGCCGGGCAGGCTCGGGTGGTAGACCTCACCCACGCCCGCATGCGTCGCCAGCCTCTCGGCCAGCGTCGTCGCCGTTGCCTCGGCGCGGCGGACGCGGAGCGGGAGCGTCGCCAGCCCGCGGTGGAGGTGGTAGGCCGCGAACGGGTGGAGGACAGCGCCCGTCAGGATGCGGACCATCCGGAGTTTGCCGGCCCACGCCTCGCTGCCGGAGACAGCTCCCGCGAGCACGTCGCCGTGGCCACCGATGAACTTGGTCGCGCTGTGCATGACCAGGGCCGCGCCCTGGCGGATGGGCTGCTGGAGGACCGGCGTCCCGAACGTCGCGTCCACCAGCACCGGCACGTCGCCGGCCGCCGCGACAACGCCGGCCACGTCGACGAGGCCGAGCGTCGGGTTGACGGGCGTCTCGATGACGACGAGGCACGTGTCGTCCTGGATCGCTCCGGCC
>CAYPVZ010000547.1:0-2656 GCA_964414235.1 uncultured Rhodothermales bacterium
CTACGAAGAGATCGTCGTCGGCGAGGAGCCGAAGGACCCGGAGGTCCAAGGCTTCGGCTCGGCCGACCTCTCGCTGAGCGACCAGGCCGAAGTCGGCGACGTGCTGTTCGAGGCCGGTCAGGCGGCCGTCCTCCACGACGAGTTCGACGTGCCCCTGTCCGAGGTGGCGCAGATCATCGACGCCTCGCTCAAGGACACGGCGGCCTACCTCAACCTCGCCCGCGAGGGCCTCCGCGCCCGGATCGGCTCCATCGACGACGAGCACGACGACGACCCCGCCGTCGACTCGTACACGGGCGACCCGCTGCCCGACGCCTAGGCCCGGCGGACGACGTCCGTCCGCCTCACCGACTCGCCGCTGGCGGTGCCCGAACGCGGCGTCGCCCGGCGCCCCATCCCCTCCCACCTCCCTGTGCCATGTCTGCCCTCTCCCCTGACGAACGCGACACCCTCCTCCGCGAACTCCGCCGCCGCACGACGACGCCTGGCTTCCACTTCCTCTCGACGGATCACATCCAGCGGCTCAATGAGGCCCGCTCGGACGGCGCTCCGATCGTGAGCCTCTACCTCGAGATGACGCCGGAGGCCCGGCTGGGCTCGGCCTGGGCGACCTCGTTCAAGGACCTCTGCGAGAAGGCCGTAGCCCAGGCTGGCGAGCACAAGGCTGCCGTCCAGCGCGAGTGCGAACGGATCAAGGAGGCCCTTGAGGCCGGTCTCCCGAAGACCGGCCGCGGCGTCGTCTTCTTCGCCTGCGAGGCTGAGGGCCTGTTCGAGCAGATCGGCACGGCCGTCACGCTGCCCAACGAGGTCCACGTCGACGACAACCCGTACGTCCGGCCGCTGGCGCGCGTGCGCGACGAGAACGACCGGTTCGTGCTCGCGCTGCTCTCGATGCACAAGAGCCGGTTCTTCTTCTCCCAGATCGGCCTCGTCGAAGAGGTCTATGAGCTCGAAGGCGAGGAGTTCGCCGTGACCGACCTCGTGACGAAGGACCAGAAGCAGGACCGGAAGGCTGAGCTGCGCCGCCAGCAGGCCCAGCGCTCGGCCCACGCGCTGGACCTCATCGCCAAGACCCTGGAGGCACGCCACGTCCTCTACTCGGCCCCGGCCGACATGGAGGCCGACTTCCTCGACAAGCTGGACCAGGCCACGCGCCAGAAGGTGGCCGGCCCGTTTGCCTGCGACACGCTGGCGACGACGGCCGAGGTCGCGGAGGCCGCCGAGGCCGCTCAGCGCGAGGTCGAGGCCCGCGAGGAGGTCGAGACGCTGGGCAAGGTCCAGGAGCTCCTCTCGTCGCGCGCCGTCGCCGGCCTCGACGACACACTCGACATGCTCAACCAGCAGCGTGTGATGACGCTCGTCGTCGACGGCGACGAGACGATCCCGGGCGGCGTCGACGCGACCTCGGGCATGCTGACCACGCAGACCGAGGGGACCTATGAGGCGACCGGCGGCGACATCCGCGCGGTCGAGGATCTCGTCGAGCTCATGCTGGACAAGGCGATGGAGCAGGGCGCCTCCCTGGAGCTCGTCCACTCGGAAGCCGGCCGCGAGGCGCTCCGCGAGCACGGCCCGGCCGCGGCGCTCCTCCGCTTCTAAACGCCCGCCCCGCTGGCGACACCTGCCGCCAGTCGGCCGTTTCCTAAAGAAGCCCGGTCCGAGCGAGTCGGACCGGGCTTCTCCCGTTCGTCGGGACCCGGCTAGATGCCGAAGCCGACGCGGATCTGAACGAGGTTCACCTTGACGTCGTTGTCATCGTCCTCAGTGTCCTTGAGACCGGAGAAGTCGCGGCCATAGCGGAGCTCCAGGAAGCCGCTCGGCCCGATGAGCGGCACGCCGCCGCGCACGCCGAGCCCGATGTTGCCGGCCAGCGTCATGCTCTGCGTGTCGAACGTGTCGAGCCCGTCGACCGGGAACCGGAATTCGGGGCCGACGAGGGCATAGGCCTGCACGAGGGGCGTCGGCGTCTTGACCTGGAAGTCGATCGGCACGGCCACGTAGCTGATCGACTCATCGAAGTCCTCGGCAGAGCCGGCTTCCGGGATGTCGCCGACGCTCACGTAGTAGACGCCGGCCCGGGCCGACACGAAGGGGACGCCGACGTCGGCGTAGAGACCGATGTGATAGCCGGTCGAGTTGTCGAGGTCGAGCGAACCAGCATCGCTGAGACTGGCGAAGTTCACGCCGCCGGCGATGCCGAGGTCGATGGAGGGGACGATCTGGGCCTGCGCCAGTGGGGCGGCGAGGGCCAGGAGAAGGGCGAGAGAGAAGACACGCATGGAGACGGGGGGATGAGACGGCCCCCCAACGGTGGAAGCAGGCGTCCGGTTCGCAGAACGATGCGACCTTTCCTCGCCCCCGGTATCTTCCGACATGGCCATCGACCTCCGTACCGGCGACCTCTCCTTCGCGCTCGACCGCGCTGATGGCGCCCCCAAGGTCGATGGCGATGCGCTCGACGCCCGCCACATCCGCCTAGGAACCACCGCCAGCGGCGTCGAGACGCTGCTCCTCGTCGTCGACGGACGGCCGCGCGTGGCGACGGTCGAGCGCGACGGACGCGCGACGCGCGTCTGGATCGACGGGACCCCTGTCGAGGTCGAGATTCGCACGCCGGCCGAGCAGTTGCTCGAACGGTTCGGGCTCGACACGGGCG
>CAYPVZ010000548.1:0-2644 GCA_964414235.1 uncultured Rhodothermales bacterium
GGATCCGGCGACTGGCGCTCCGACACGACGTTCTCGACATCCCCAACGCCCGGAGCTCCCACGACGCGCCGACGCCCCGAGGCGGCGGCGCGGCCCTCGTCGGCGTCACGGCGGTCGGCTGGGCGCTTGCGCTTCTGAACGCCTGGGACGTACGGCTGGCCGTCGTGGCCGGCGCGTCCCTGCTCATCGCCAGCGTGAGCTGGCTCGACGACGTGCGGACCCTCCGCGCCGGCCCGCGGTTCGCGGCGCACCTCGGCGCGGCGGTGCTGGTCGTGGCCGTGCTCGGGGCGTGGCCGAGGCTGGAGCTTCCCCTTCTGGGGTCCATTCCCGGCGGGCTGGCGGGGCCGGTCCTCGCCGTCGTGTGGATCGTCGGGCTGACGAACGCCTACAACTTCATGGATGGCATCGACGGGATTGCAGGAGGGGTCGGTGTGGTTGCCGGGGGGGCATGGTTCGCAGCCGGTCTGGCCCTCGGGCTCCAGGGCGTCGCTCTGACCGGCATGCTTCTATGCGCCGCGTCCGCCGGGTTTCTGGCTCACAACTGGCCCCCGGCCCGCATCTTCATGGGCGACGTGGGGAGTGCCTTTCTGGGGTTCGTGTTCGCGGCGCTCGGGGTGTGGGCCTCGGTGAGCGCGGAGGAGGGCGGGGCCCGGGTCCCGCTGGCGGCCGTCCTGTTCGTGTGGCCGTTTGTCTTCGATGCGGTGCTCACCTTCCTGCGCCGGGCGCGGGCGCGGGAGGATCTCTTCGCCGCGCACCGGTCCCACCTCTACCAGCGCCTCGTCATCGCAGGGCGCACCCACCGGGCGATCTCGTCGCTGTACATCGGCCTGGCGGCGGTGTGTGCACTCGGAGGGTACCTCTGGCTCACTGAGGGCGCGGCATGGGCCGCACTGATCGCACTGGCGCTCCCCCCCGTCCTGCTCCCCGTCCTGACGTCTCGGGCCGAAACCCTCAGGACTCCGGCAGAGGCAGGCTCCTGAGCCTCGGTTCGGGCACCGCCAGTGGGCGGCTCGTCTCATTCTGAGAAAACAACGGCTGGAACGGGAGCCACCGCGCGCCCCGCTGGCGGCGTGAACGGGCGAACATGAAGAGGGCCCCCGGCGCTGCGATACCCGGCGCTCACACGCCCGCGCCCCGTGACCACCCGCCTCTTCGTCGTCGATGACGACAAGCACTACGCCCGGCTCCTCTCGTACCGCCTCGACAAGCCGAAGGACCACGAGGTCCATGTCTTCCATAGCGGCGAGGACGCCATCGACGCGCTCGACCGGCTCCGCCCGGACGTCGTCTTCCTCGACATCATGATGCCGGGCATCGGCGGCATGGAGACGCTCCGCCGGCTCCAGCTCTTCGAGCCGGACCTGCCTGTCGTCATGATCTCGGCCCAGGGCACGGCCGACGTCGCCGTCGAGGCCATGAAGGGCGGCGCCACCGACTACATCACGAAGGGCCACGACGACCTCGTCAAGCTGGACGTCGTCGTGGACCGGCTCAAGAGCCGCGTCAAGCTGGCGCGCGAGGTGGCCGCGCTCCGCGCCGAGGTCGCCAAGAAGTACGGCATGGACGAGATCGTCGGCGACAGCCCGGCGATGGAGCGCGTCTACCAGCTCATCCAGAAGACGTTGCGCGGCAACCTGACCGTCGCCATCGAGGGCGAGAGCGGGACGGGCAAGGAGCTCGTCGCGCGCGCCATCCACTTCAACTCGACGCCGCGGCCGGGCGAGCCCGAGGTCGGCCCGTTCGTCGTCGTCAACTGCGCGGCGATCCCGAAGGAGCTCATGGAGAGCGAGTTCTTCGGCCACGAGAAGGGCTCGTTCACCGGCGCCCACGCCCGCCACATCGGCAAGTTCGAGCAGGCCGATGGCGGCACGCTCTTCCTCGACGAGGTCGGTGAACTGGACCTCGGGCTCCAGGCCAAGCTGCTCCGGGCGCTCCAGAACCGCGAGATCACGCGCGTCGGCGGATCCGGCACCATCAAGTTCGAGTGCCGCGTGATCTCGGCGACCAACAAGAACGTGCTGGAGATGGTCCGCGCGGGCACCTTCCGCGAGGACCTCTACTACCGGCTCTTCCAGTTCCCCGTCGCGCTGCCGCCGCTGCGCGAGCGCGGCAACGACGTGCTGCTGCTGGCGCAGGGCTTTCTGGAGGGCTACATCGAGAAGCACCCGCAGTTCAAGGGCAAGCGCTTCGCGCCCGAGGCCGTCCGCGCGATGCTCGACTACGGCTGGCCCGGCAACGTCCGCGAGCTCAAGTCGACCGTCGAGCGGGCCCTCCTCATCGCCGACGGTGAGGAGATCGTCGAGGACGACCTGCTCATCGGCGGGCCGCAGGCGATTCGTCCCTGGGCCGAGCGGCTGGCGACGCCCGCCAGCGGCGACGGCGCCTCGGGCGACGGCGCCGCGCAGGCCGTCGCGGCCCCGCCGGTCGCCGAGCCGGAGCGGGTCGAGACCGCCTCGGCGCCCGAGCCGGCCTCGGACGTCGAGCCCGCCGCCCTCCCGGCCGAGCGGCCGACGCCGACCTCCTGGGACGATCTCCCGCCGCGGGCCGTCGGCGCCGCCAGCGCGCAACCTCGCGCGGCGGCCGGCGGTATCGCCGCCCTCGTCCCCGACGACCGCATCATGGTGGAGACCGACGCGCCCTTCCT
>CAYPVZ010000549.1:0-2643 GCA_964414235.1 uncultured Rhodothermales bacterium
GAAGAGCCGGCTGCCGAGGCCGCCCAGCTCGAAGGGGGCCGCGTTCGCGTGGAAGACGGCGAGCTGGTCGGCGAGGTCGCCCGGCGCGACGCCCTCGGGCAGCGGCAGGTGGTAGACCGCGCGCTCGGTGAGCAGCGGCGCGACGATCTCCTCGAAGCGCGTGTTCGGGACGGCCTTGGCCACGCCCAGCTGGGCCTCGGCGCGCTCGACGCCGAGCCGGCGGCCGGTCCAGACCTCGCGGCCCGGGTCGCGCTCCGGGATGAAGAGGACCTCCGTGACGATCTCGCCGTCGACGTCGATGCCGGCGGGCGCCAGAACCAGCGCCGAGCCGGGCTCGGGGGTGCCGGTGAGGTAGTACAGGTCGTTGTCCTGCCGGTAGGCGAAGTCGGTGTCGTTGAGGCGGTTGCGGACCGGCGCGCCGAAGAACACGGCGACGGCGTCTTCGGGCAGCGTGGCGAGGACGGCGGCGCGGCGGCCGGCGTGGAAGTCGGCCGGGAGGAGGTCGGTGTCGTAGAAGACCGGCGCGACGGGGATCGCCGGCTGGGCGACGGCCGGCAGGGCGAGCGCGAGGGCGGCGAGGGCGAGGAGGCGCATGGGCGAAAGGACGGGGTGGGGGAGGGCCGGACGGCCCGGGCGGGTTAGGGGAGGGCGAGCCGGTCGCGGAGCTCCCGCAGCACGGCCGGCGTGTGCCGCAGCCGGCTGCCGTACCACGAGAACGCCTCGCCGTCGACGAGCCGGATGCGCGCCTCGGGCACGAGCGCCTGCACCTCGGCGACGTGCGTCTCGGCGAACGGGTAGGGCTCCGAGGAGAGGAGAACGACCTCGGGCGCCAGCGCCGCGATCTCGGCGTCGGTCAGCGCCGGGTAGCGTGTGTGCTCGGCGGCGGCGTTCGCCAGCCCGGCGCGCGCCATCACGTCCGAGACGAACGTGTCGCCGCCGACGGTCATCCAGGGGTCGCGCCAGATGAGGTAGAGCGCGCGGAGCGGCTCGTACGTCGGGAGCACGCCGAAGCCCACGCCGACGGCGTCCGCCAGCGCGTCGGCCGCGGGCTGGCGGTCGGCTAGCGCGCCGACGGTGCGGATCATGGCGAGCGCGCCCGGCACGTCGGCCACGTCGGTGACGTAGACGGACGCGAGCGCGGCCAGCTCCTCGACGTCGTCGCGGTCGTTCTCCTCGTGGTTGGCCAGCACGAGGTCGGGCGCGAGCGTCCGCACGCGCCCCGCGTTGACGGTCTTCGTGCCGCCGACGATGGTCTTGCGCGCCTTCCAGCCCTCCGGGTGCACGCAGAACCGCGTCAGCCCGACGACCTCGGCGTCGAGGCCGAGCGCGGCCAGCAGCTCCGTCTGGCTCGGCACGAGCGAGACGATGCGGCGGGGCGGCGCGTCCAGGCGGACGCGGCGGCCGAGGGCGTCGGGAGCGTCGAAGAAGGGCACGCCCCAAGATCGCTCGCGCACGGTGGGGGTGCTGCCTGCCCCGTCGTTCTGCCGGTGCCGATCTTCCGCAGCGCACCCGCGGGCTCCGTCCACCTCGGCGCCGAGGCGGGGGGCATTGGCGGAGAACCCCGGCCGGACGGTCGCGTTGTCGCGATCCGTCTCCTTCGCTGTCTCTGTGCTCCGTCCTGCTGTCCTGCTCCTCGCTCTCGCCGCGCTCGCGGCGTGCGACTCCGGCTCCGCCGTCGACCCGCCCTCGCCGGCGGACGTCGCGGGGACCTACGCCGTCGCCGCCTTCACCTTCGAGCCCGACGCGCCGCGGATCCCCGCCGCCGCCGTCGCCGACGCGCTCGATCTCTCGGGCACGACGTTCCAGATCCTCGACGGCGGCGACGTGCTGTTCATCTACCGGCTGGCGGGCGGCACGCAGCGCGTGATCCAGGGGCGCGTCGAGGTGCGGCGGGATGAGATCCGCGTCACGTTCGATGACGCCTCGGCGTCGGCGCGGACGCGTCTGCTGCTGCCGGAGCGGCTCGTCTTCGACCGCCTCCCGTCGGCGCTCCTCGGCGAGGCCGACGTCACGGCCAACCTGGAGGCCTACGACCCCGAGGGCTACGGCACCGACGGCGTCTTCACCGCCGTGCCGGGCACGCTGACGCTCCGCCTCACGCTCCAGGCGTCGGCGTGATCTCTCGTGTGCTGCTTCTCCGACCGGGTCGACAGGTCCTGACCATGCGCCTCGCGCCGCTTCTCGTCCTTCTTCTGCTGGCCGTGCCGGCGTCCGCCCAGCTCCAGGGCGTCGGCACGCGGTTCGCGCCGTCGGCGGCCTACATCGACTTCGAGGGCGACGCGGCGCTGACCGACGGGCTCCTCTACGGCGGGACGGTCGGGCTCTCGTTCGGCGAGTTCGTCGAGCTCGGCGGGACGTACCTCCGAGGCGAGTTCGAGACGGACTTCTCGGGCCTCTCGGGTCTGGAGGAGGCGCCCGACCTGGCGGAGGCGCTGGCGGCGCTCGACTCCCGGTCGGTCGGCCTCCAGCGCTACGGCGCGCTCCTGACGCTCAACCTGGGCCGGAAGGCCTTCACGCCGTTCCTGCTGGCAGGCACCGGCCTCATCCGCTTCGCGCCCGCGGACCGCGACCCGACGCGCAACCTCTACCTCGGCGGCGGCGCCGGGCGCCGGCTCCCGGGCGCCGCCGACGAGGTAGATGTTG
>CAYPVZ010000550.1:0-2639 GCA_964414235.1 uncultured Rhodothermales bacterium
CTCTCGGACTACTCCCGGGCGTCGCCGTGCCGACCTCTGTCCCCTCCACCTCATGACCGAGACTGCTGCCGCCAACGACTGGCTGGCGCTCGAAGACGCCGTCACGCTCCCGACCTACGCCAAGCCGCCGATCGCGCTCGTGCGTGGCGAGGGCACGCGCGTGTGGGACACCGAGGGCCGCGAGTTCCTCGACTTCTACGGCGGCCACTGCGTCGCACTGCTCGGCCACTGCCCGCCGCGCGTCGTCGAGGCCATCGAAAAGCAGGCCGGCGAGTTGCTGTTCTACTCGAACGCCGTCTACAGCCCGGTCCGCGCCGAAGCCGCACAGGCGCTCGTCGACCTCGCGCCGGAGGGGCTCGGCCGCGTGTTCTGGTGCAACTCGGGCACCGAGGCGAACGAGACGGCGCTGAAGCTGGCGCGCTCGTTCACCGGCCGCAGCCGCGTCGTCGCCTTCGAGAGCGGCTTCCACGGGCGGACGCTCGGCGCTCTTGCGGTCACGCACGGTGACAAGTACCACGCGCCCTACAAGGACGCGCTGCCCGTCACGACGTGGCTCCCGTTCGGCGACGCCGAGGCGGTCGAGGCCGAGCTCGCGACCGAAGACGTCGCCGCGATCATCCTGGAGCCGATGCAGTCGATGGCCGGCATCACGGAGGCCGAGCCGGCCTTCTACCAGACGCTCCGCGAGATCTGCGACCGGACCGGCACCGTCCTCATCTTTGACGAGGTCCAGACCGGCGTCGGGCGGACGGGCACGTTCACCTACGGCGAGCACGTCGGCGTGACGCCGGACCTGATCACGCTCGCCAAGAGCCTCGGCAGCGGGATCCCGGTCGGCGCGGTCCTCGTGAGCGACGCGATCGCGGCGACGGTCAAGTCCGGTGACCAGGGGACGACGTTCGGCGGCGGCATGGTCGCGATGGCCGCCGTCCGCGCCACGCTCGACCAGATCGTCGACGAGGGCCTGATGGCGCGCGCCGTCGAGGTCTTCGACCGACTGGCGAACGGCCTCCGCCAGCTCGACGGCGTGACCGAGGTTCGCGGTCGGGGCTGCCTCCTCGGCGTCTCGCTCGACCGGCCGGCCAAGCCCGGCGCCGTCGCGCGCCGCGAGGCCGGCGTCATCGTGGGCACGGCTGACCGGGCCGACACGCTCCGCCTCATGCCGCCCGTCACCACCACCGACGCCGAGATCGACGACTTCCTCGGCCGGCTGGCGGACGTCCTCCGCGCCTGATTTCCCGTTCGGATGAACCACCTCACCTCCTGGACCGACCTCGACGACGCCGTCTGGACCGCGTGCCTCCGGCGCGCGCTCTGGCACCGCCAGCACCGGCGCTGGACGCAGTCGGCCGCCGGCAAGGCGCTCGGGCTCGTCTTCTTCAACCCGTCGCTGCGGACGCGGGCGTCGATGGACCTCGCGGCGGCTCACCTCGGCGCGCACCCGGTCACGCTCACGCCCGGCTCGGGCACCTGGGGACTCGAAACGCGCGACGGCGTCGTGATGGACGGCGACGCAGCCGAGCACGTCAAGGAGGCCTTCGGCGTCCTCAGCCGCTACGTCGACGCGCTTGGCGTGCGGACCTTCGCGACGCTCTCGGACTACGAGGCCGACCAGGAAGACCGCGCCTTCCGCGCGGCGGTCGAGGCGTCGACCGTGCCCGTCGTCAATCTGGAGTCGGCGCGGTGGCATCCGTGCCAGGAGCTCGGCGACGCGGCGACGGTGACCGATCTCCTCGGTGATCCGCGCGGAAAGAAGCTCGTCCTGACGTGGGCGCCGCACCCGAAGCCGCTCCCGCGCGCCGTCCCGAACTCGGCGCTGCTGATGGCGGCCCGGCTCGGGATGGAGGTTCTGGTGGCGCGTCCTGAGGGCTTCGGGCTGGAGTCGGACGTGATGGAGCTCGCGAAGCAGACGGCCGCCAAGAACGGCGGCTCCGTCACCGAGTCGGCCGACCGCAACTGCGCACTGTCGGGCGCGAGCTTCGTCTACGCCAAGGCCTGGGCCGGTTCGACGGTCTACGACGCGCCCGACCACGAGGCCCGCCAGCGCGCGGCCCACGCCGACGACTGGCGGCTCACGTCGAGCGACATGACGCGGACCGACCGGGCCCACTTCATGCACTGCCTCCCCGTCCGCCGCGGCGTCGTCGTCGACGGCGACGTGCTCGACGGCGACCGCGCGGCGCAGCTGCTCCAGGCCGAGTACCGGCTCCACGCGCAGAAGGCAGTCCTCGAATGGGTCTGGGACCTGCTGCCCCACGACGGGCCGGTCCGGTCGTGAGTGGGATCGTCGTCAAGCTCGGAGGCGCGATTCTGGCCGATCCGGCCGCCGTCGCGGAGGTGTGGAGCGGCGTCGCGGCGCTCGGCCAGCCGGCCGTGCTCGTCCACGGCGGCGGGCCGCAGGCGACGGCGCTCGCGCGGCGGCTCGGCCACGAGCCCCGCATCGTCGCCGGACGGCGCGTCACGTCCGACCTCGACCTCGACGTGGCGCTGTGGACGCTCCGCGGCGAGCTCAACGCCCGCCTCGTGGCCGCCGCGCGTCCGACCGGCGTACAGGCCGTCGGCGTGAGCGGGGCCGACGGCGGCCTCGTCACCGTCGTCCGCCGCCCGCCCCGCGAGGTCGACGGCGACGTGATCGACTG
>CAYPVZ010000551.1:0-2638 GCA_964414235.1 uncultured Rhodothermales bacterium
TGGAGGAGGGCCTTCGGTTCGCGATCCGCGAGGGCGGGCGGACGGTCGGCGCCGGTGTCGTCACCAAGATCCTCGACTAGAACGCACACACGAGGCGGGCGGCAGGCCGGACCTTAGCTGTCCTGCCGCCCGCACGACTTCCGAGCCAACCGCCAGTGGGCGACGCGCCAGCGGCAGACCCACTGACCTCACCCCACTGGCCCCTGGCCTCTAGCAATGGCGAACCAGAAGATTCGGATCAAGCTCAAGTCGTTCGACCACACGCTGGTCGACAAGAGCGCCGAGAAGATCATCCGCACCGTCAAGTCGACGGGCGCCGTGGTGAGCGGGCCGATCCCGCTCCCGACCAAGAAGACGATCTACACCGTCCTTCGCGGCCCCCACGTCGACAAGAAGTCGCGGGACCAGTTCGAGACGCGCGCTCACAAGCGGCTGATCGACATCCTCTCGACCTCGTCCAAGACCGTCGATGCGCTCATGAAGCTCGAGCTTCCGAGCGGCGTCGACGTCGAGATCAAGGTCTGAGCCCCGCGCTGGCGACCGTCGCCAGCGCAAATCGTTTCCCGCTTAACTAAACCCCCAGGTTTCAATGAGCGCCATCCTCGGCCGCAAGGTCGGCATGACGAGCGTCTTCGATGCCTCCGGACGACAGACCGTCGTCACGGTCATCGAGGCCGGCCCCTGCGCCGTCACGCAGGTCAAGACGCCCGATACGGACGGCTACTCGGCCATCCAGATCGGCTTCCAGGACAAGAAGGCCAAGCGCACCACGAAGGCCCTCCAGGGCCACTTCGAGGCCGCCGGCGTCAGCCCCAAGAAGCACGTCGTCGAGTTCCGTGACCTGAACCTCGACGTGAGCCTCGGCGACGAGATCACCGTCGACCTCTTCGCGGAGGGCGACAAGGTGTCCGTCTCCGGCACGTCGAAGGGCAAGGGCTTCCAGGGCGTCGTCAAGCGCCACGGCTTCAAGGGCGTCAACGACGCCACGCACGGCCAGCACAACCGCCAGCGCGCCCCGGGCTCCGTGGGCGCCTCGTCCTACCCGTCGCGCGTGTTCAAGGGCACGCGGATGGCGGGCCGGACCGGCGGCGAGCGCGTGACGGCCAAGAACGTCCGCGTCGTCCGCGTCCTCCCGGACAACAACCTGATCCTGGTCAAGGGCGCCATCCCGGGCCACAAGAACGGGATCGTCGAGATCCGCAAGGCCTAAGACCTCCGACCGATGAAACTGACCGTCTACACCCGCGAGGGCGCCGAGGCCGGCCGCACGGTCGAGCTCGATGACGCCGTCTTCGGCGCCGAGCCGAACGACCACGCCATCTGGCTCGACGTCCGCGCGATCCAGGCCCACGGCCGCCAGGGCACCCACAAGACCAAGGAGCGCAGCGAAGTCGCCCGCTCGACGCGCAAGCTCTACCGCCAGAAGGGCACGGGCAACGCCCGCGCCGGCGACAACAAGAGCCCGACCCGTAAGGGCGGCGGCACCATCTTCGGGCCCCGTCCGCACGAGTACAAGCTGCGCGTCAACCAGAAGACGAAGCAGCTCGCTCGCCGCAGCGCGCTCAAGTACAAGCTGGACTCCGACGCGCTCCGCGTCATCGAGGACATCCAGCTCGACGCGCCGAAGACGCGGGAGATCGCGTCGCTGCTCAAGGGGAACGGGATCGCCGGCAAGGCGCTCGTCCTCACGAACGGCATCGACACCGTCTTCTACCGTTCGGCCCGCAACATCCCCGGGCTGGCGGTGCTCCCGGCCGACCAGGCCTCGACGCTCGACCTGCTCAACGCCAAGACGGTCCTCCTCCAGGAGGGCGCCGTCGAGATCCTGACCGAGGCGCTCCGCCCGGCCTCGAAGGCGACGGTCGCGACGACCGAGGCCACGTCGACGCCGCCGGCCGCCGCTCCGGCCGAGGAGGCGCCCGCGTCCCCCGACACCGCCGCCGCCTCTGAGGGCGACGACGAGACCGCCTAAGACCCATGCGCCAGATCATCCTCGCCCCCGTCCTCACCGAGAAGTCGACGCGCCTGTCCGAGGAGGGCCGGCACTACAGCTTCCGCGTGGCCAAGGACGCCAACAAGCTCGAGATCCGCAAGGCCATCGAGGAGCGGTACCCCGACGTCTCCGTCAAGGAGGTCCGCACGATGGTCGTCCGCGGCAAGCAGCGTCGCCAGTTCACGCGGCGCGGCTTGCTCCAGGGCCGCCGCGCCTCGTGGAAGAAGGCCGTCGTCACGCTGACGGACGGCGAAATCGACTTCTACGAGACCGTTTAACTCACCCCAGGGCGCAAAGCCGGCGGTCGCCGCCGGCAGGTAAGCCCTCACATCCATGGCAATCCGAAAGCTCAAGCCGACCACCCCCGGCCAGCGGCATCGCTCGGTCTCGGCCTTCGACACGATCACGAAGTCGGAGCCCGAGAAGAGCCTGCTCGCCCCGCTCAAGCGGAAGGGCGGTCGCAACAACAACGGCCGCATCACGACCCGCCACCAGGGTGGCGGTCACAAGCGGCGCTACCGCATCATCGACTTCAAGCGGAACAAGGACGGCATCCCCGCCCGCGTCGCCGCCATCGAGTACGATCCGAACCGGAGCGCCCGCATCGCGCTGCTGGTCTACGCCGACGGCGAGAAGCGCTACATC
>CAYPVZ010000552.1:0-2635 GCA_964414235.1 uncultured Rhodothermales bacterium
CGGGGTCGCCGGCATCCTCGCTGTGGCGACCTCCACGGACTGGTCGAGTGGGGTCCTCTGGTTTCGGCCCGAGGTCGCCCAGACCGTGTCCTGGGGCGGCCAGCCCGGCAAGAACACGATTCTGGAGGAGGACGGAACGGTCACACTCACGCCGCGCGCCTCGTTCGAGGCGTGGAACGAGCTGGTCCGGGGCCGCTCGGAGCCCTGGACGCGCGGCGACATCCGGGCGGCGCACGACCTGGGCCGCGCCGTCATCCGCGTCATGACCTCGCGGGCCGACGCGCTCGCGCGGATGAACCAGGAGCTGGCGGCGAGCAACCGCGAGCTCGACGCGTTCACCTACATCGCGTCGCACGACCTGCGCGAGCCGCTCCGCGGCATCCACAACTACGCCCAGTTCGTGATCGAGGACCACGCCGACGACCTCGGCGAGGCCGGCCTCAGCCGGATGCACACGATCACGCGGCTGAGCGAGCGCCTGGACGGGCTGATCGAGTCGCTGCTGACCTATAGCCGTGTCGGGCGTCTCGAGATGGCGTTCGAGCGGATCGACCTGGGTGCCGTCGCGCGGGAGGCGCAGGATCTGCTGGCGGGGCGCTTCGAGACGCACAACGCGCAGCTGATCGGCACGGAGACGCTGCCGACCGTCGAGGCGGACCGGGTTCGCATCGGGGAGGTGTTCGCCAACCTGTTCTCGAACGCGCTCAAGTACAACGACTCCGGCGCGCCCGTCATCGAGGTCGGCGTGGCCGACGTGTCGACGCTCGACGAGGACCGCCAGCGGCGCGTAGCCGAGGCCGGCCCTGTGATCTTTGTGCGCGACAACGGAATCGGCATCGATGCACGTCACATCGACGACGTGTTCCGCATCTTCCGCCGCCTCCACGGCCGCGATGCCTACGGCGGCGGGACGGGCGCCGGCCTGACCATCGTGCGCAAGATCGTCGAGCGTCACGGCGGCGAGATCTGGGCCGAGTCGGACGGCGATGGAACCACGTTCTACTTCACGCTGGGGCGTGCCGACTCATGAGACCCGAAGCCCTTGGAGAGATCGTCGTGGTCGACGATAGCCCGGAGTTCGTCGACGCCGTCGTGTGGGCCTTCCGGCGTCTCGGCGTCAACCCGCCGCGCTTTACGGCCGCCAGTGGGGACGAGGCCTTGGAACTGCTCCACCGGCTCCCCATCCTGCCGTCGCTCGTCCTGCTCGACCTCAACCTGCCCGGCCTCGACGGCCGCGCAGCACTCCGCGAGATCCGCACCGATGTGACCTTCTCCGCGCTCCCGGTCGCCATCCTCTCGACGTCTGACGACCCCACCGACGTTGAGAACGCCCGCCGGCTCGGCGCTGACGCTTACCTCGTCAAGCCGGTCCGGCTGGAGGTGCTCCGCGACAAGCTGAACTGCCTCTTCAACGCGCTCGACGACCTCTCTTCGTTGCCCTTCCCCCTCTGAGGCGCGGCCTCACAGTCCCTCGACCCATGGCTTCGGAGGCGCTCTCCGTCCTCATCATCGACGACAACGCGGCCGACGCCGACGTCGTCGAGCGCTACCTCATGCGCGACCCCGAGAACACATACGCGCTGTCTCACGTGGAGACGGCCCGCGAGGGGCTGGCGCGGATCGAGGAGGACGCGCCGGATTGCATCATCCTCGACTACAACCTGCCGGACGACGACGGGCTCGATGTCCTCGACGCCCTCGGTGAGCGGATCGACGTGCGCCCCCTGCCAATCGTCTTTACGACCGGGCAGGGGACGGAGACGGTCGCGGCCGAGGCCGTCCGGCGCGGCGCGGCCGACTACTTGGTGAAGGGGACGATCACGCCGGTGCGGATGCGGCTGGCGGTGAGGTGGGCCGTCGAGCGGTACCGGTCGGCGCGTGACGCGCAGGGGCTGCGGCGGGCCTTCGTCGAGCGCGTCGAGGCCGGGCGGTCTGAGATTCAGAACCGCTGGTTTTCCCTCGCGGAGGACCTCTCAGACGGCGTCCTCGTGCTGGCGGATGGGCTCGTGCGCTACGCCAATCCCGCCGCGCAGACCCTCCTGGGGGACGACATCGACGGCCGGGCATACCTCGACGCCGTCGCCGAAAAGGACCGCCAGCGCGTCCGTGACTTGTGGGACGCCTCCGAAAAGGGGACCGTCGACCACAGCACCCGCGACGGCCGCCGCGTCCAGCACCTCGTGATTCCCGGGGACGGCTCGACCGCGATCCAGGTGATCGTCCGGGAGATCGTATAGCCCGTCCCTGAGGCGGCCCCTGCCCGGAGCGTGAGGGGAGGAGGAGGACGTGAGGCAGGGGCCGTCTCCGGGCGGAGTGTAGTGCAAACCACCCCCATATGCGCGTGGGGTAGGCGCCGAGGGAACATTACTTTGACGCAGTCCACGCCGACCCATGATCCTGCTCTCTCTTCTTCTCGCGACGCTCGCCAGCCCGCCGTCGCCGGTGCCGGCCACCTCGCGGCAGATGCTCCTCGTCACGACGCCTGATTGGCGAGCCACCTCAGGCACACTTCGCCGCTACGAGCGTGAAGCCGGGGGTACATGGACGCCGGTCGGCGAGCCCGTCGCGGTGGTCGTCGGGCGGGGCGGGCTGGGGTGGGGGGGCGTCTCTTCGCAAGGGAGAAAAGCCCAACTCT
>CAYPVZ010000553.1:0-2630 GCA_964414235.1 uncultured Rhodothermales bacterium
AGGTAGGCCCAGATGGCCGGGCGGAACGCGCCGAGGTCGCGGACCGGCGCCGTGACGGCGGCCTCGACCATGGGACGCGTGATGTGGCTCTCGACGTAGGCGCTCTCGAACCGGCCGTGGAAGCCACGCTCCAGCGTCGCGAACCGGCCGTCGTCGCCGGCCCAGCCGTTGTAGTGAATCGTCGTGTGGTGCGGGTTGGCGCCGTCGGCGACGTAGTGGCCCAGGAGGCCGGCGTCGTTGATGATGCGCTCCTCGATCCACGCGCGCTCGTCAGCGGGCGCCTGCCGCCAGAGGCGGAACTCGACGCGGAGGCGCTGCGCCATCTCCAGGATCTGGAACGGGAGGACGCCGGCGCTCTTGGCGGCCTCGCCCGCGAGCGCGAGCGTGTCGGCGTAGGCGAAGCGGTCGGGCGCGTCGAGGGCGCCGGCCGGCACCATCTCCAGGTCGATGAAGTGCTCGGGCGCGCGCGCGGCGTTGAGGGCCTCGTCGAGGTCGCGCTCGGTGCGGTCGCGCCAGCGGTCGGGCTCGGGGTTGAGGTACTCGAGCTGGAGCACGGCGGCGCGGAAGAACTCCGGCATCTCGTCCGGGAGTGCGTCCGCGGCGGCACGGCCCACGAGGCGGTGGCCGTGGTCGCCCCAGCGGACCTGGGTCGGGGCGAGCAGGAGGACGAGGCCCGAGAGGGCGAGGGCGGCGCGGAAGAGAGACGTCACGGGTCGGGCGGTGGGGTCTCTAAGACTACCACTCGGAGAACCGCCCGGGTCGGCGTCGAGGCGGGCCTAGCGGGTCATTCCCGGCGTCGGCAGCGGCACACGCCGGCAGGCCTCGGCCCACGCGGCCTCCGCGTCGAGCCCCTGCTCACGGAGGTCCTGGTCGGCTCGGAGGCGGAGGTCGGCCTGATCGTCGAATGGATGCATCTGGAGGATCGCGGCGTGGCGGGCCGCCTCACGTGCGGCCCACGCCGGCGAGAGCCGGGCGAGCAGCTCTTCTTGCTTCGCGAAGAGCGTCCGCCGGCTGTCCCGCATCGGGACCCGGTTCGCCTGCTCGTAGCGGGAGGCGATCTCGAAGGTGACCCCCTCGAAGTGCTTTTCGAGCAGCGCGTCGAGGGCGCGCGTCGTGAACCGCTCCAGCTCCTGCCCCCGCTCCACGACGACCCAGTGGTAGCCGCGTGCGTTCACTTCGACGTGCGGCCGGGCGACGTCGGCGGAGCGGCCAAACGTCGGCAGCAGCTCCTCGTCGGCCTCGACGACGGGCAGGAGCCGGCGCATCTCGGCTTCGATCTCGGCGAGCGTGAGGCGGGCGGCCATTCCGCTTATCCGCCGGAGGCGGCCGACGGATCCGACACGTCGTCCGACGCATAGCGCTGGACGCGCTTCTCCAGGCTCTCCTCCGCGTCGCGCTGGCGGAGCGCGTCGAGGCGGGCCGCCAGCCGGGCCTCGTAGCCCTGGTCCGATGGCTCGTAGAAGTAGGTCCCCTGCATCCCGCCCGGGAGGTACTGCTCCGGGACGTAGTGGTCGCGGTAGGCGTGGGGGTACTTGTAGCCCTCGCCGTGCCCGAGCCCTTTTTTGTCCCGGCTGGCGTCCTTGAGCGGGTTCGGCACGTCGAGCGTCTGTTCCTTCTGCACGTGCTCCAGCGCCGTGAAGAAGGCGAAGTTGGAGTTCGACTTGGGCGCGGTCGCGAGGTAGACGCAGAGCTGGCCCAGCATGAACCGGCCCTCCGGCATCCCGACGAACTCGAACGCCTGCAGGCACGCGACGGCCTCGCGGACGGCGTTCGGGTCGGCCAGGCCGACGTCCTCGCAGGCGAAGATCATCATGCGGCGGAGCACGAAGCGCGGGTCCTCGCCGGCGTAGATCATGCGCGCCATCCAGTAGAGCGCCGCATCGGGATCTGAGCCGCGCATCGACTTGATGAAGGCCGAGACCGTGTCGTAGTGGGCGTCGCCGTCCTTGTCGTAGAGGACGGCCCGCTGCTGGATGGAGTCCTCGGCGACCTCCAGCGTGACGTGGACCTGCCCTGCCTCGTCCGGCTCGGTCGTCTCGACCGCCAGTTCGAGCGCGTTGAGGAGCGACCGCGCGTCGCCGTTGGCCGTGCTCACGAGGTGACCCAGGGCGTCGTCGTCGACCTGGACGTCGAGGCCGCCGTAGCCGCGCTCGTCGTCCGCCAGCGCCTGGCGGACGACGCCGCGAAGGTCGTCCTCGGTGAGCGTGTGGAGCTCGAAGACGCGGCTCCGCGAGACGAGCGCCTTGTTGACCTCGAAGTACGGGTTCTCGGTGGTCGCACCGACGAAGGTGACCGTCCCGTTCTCGACGTGCGGCAGGAGCGCGTCCTGCTGGGCCTTGTTGAAGCGGTGGACCTCGTCCACGAACAGGATCGTGCCCTGGCCGTGGAGGCGCAGCCGCTCCTGGGCGGCCGCGATCTGCTCGCGGATGTCCTTGACGCCCGCCAGCACGGCGTTGAGGCTGGCGAAGTGCTTGCGCGTCGTGTTGGCGATGATCCGCGCGAGCGTCGTCTTGCCGGTGCCGGGCGGGCCGAACAGGATGAGGCTCGTCACGCGGTCGGCCTCGACGGCGCGGCGGAGGAGCTTGCCGGGCGCGAGCACGTGGGGCTGCCCGACGTACTCGTCGAGCGTG
>CAYPVZ010000554.1:0-2606 GCA_964414235.1 uncultured Rhodothermales bacterium
CCTCCTCGAAGACGTCGACCTCCTCGACCTCCGCGTCGCCGGTGCCGGCGATGAGCGGGGCGATGACGAGGGCCACGACCGAGATGAGCTTGACGAGGATGTTGAGCGACGGGCCGGACGTGTCCTTGAGCGGGTCGCCCACGGTGTCGCCGACGACGGCGGCCTTGTGGACGTCCGAGCCCTTGCCGTACTTGACGCCGTCGAACTCGACGCCGCCCTCGATGCGCTTCTTCGCGTTGTCCCAGGCGCCGCCGGCGTTGGACTGGAAGATGGCCATGAGGACGCCCGAGACCGTCACGCCGACGAGGAGCCCGCCGAGCATGTACTTGTCGATGAACCCGATGGCGACCGGCACGACGACCGCCAGCGTGCCCGGGAGGATCATCTCGCGGATGGCCGCCTTGGTCGAGATGTCGACGCAGCGGGCGTGGTCGGCCTTGGCCGTGCCCTCGCGAAGGCCGGGGATCTCGTTGAACTGGCGGCCGACCTCCTTGATCATGTCCGCTGCGGCGCGGCCGACGGCGTTCATCGCCATGGCCGAGAACACGAACGGGAGCATGGCGCCGAGGAGCACGCCGCCGAGGACCGTCGGGTTGGAGACGTCGATGGAGAGGATGCCGGCCTGCTGCATGAAGGCCGCGAAGAGCGCGAGCGCCGTGAGCGCGGCCGAGCCGATGGCGAAGCCCTTGCCGATGGCGGCCGTGGTGTTGCCGACCGCGTCGAGCGTGTCGGTCCGCTCGCGGACCTCCGGCGGGAGCTCGGCCATCTCGGCGATGCCGCCGGCGTTGTCCGAGATCGGGCCGTAGGCGTCGACGGCGAGCTGGATGCCGGTGACGGAGAGCATGCCGACGGCCGCGATGGCGATGCCGTAGAGGCCGGCCACCGAGAACGCGCCGATGATGGCGAGGACGAGGATGATGGTCGGGATGCCCGTCGAGTACATCCCGACGCCGAGGCCCGAGATGATGTTGGTGGCGGCGCCGGTCACCGAGGCCCGGGCGATGCCGGTCACGGGGGCCGTGTGGGTCGCCGTGTAGTACTCGGTGACGAGGCCGATGAGCGTGCCGGCGGCGAGGCCGATGAGCACGGCCCAGAAGACGCCGGTGTCGGTGTAGCTGGTGAAGCCCGAGACGTCGCCGCCGGCGAGGGTCCACGAGTCCGGCAGCATCGCCTTGATGATGAAGAAGCTCAGGACGGCCATGAGGCCGGCCGCGCCGAACTCGCCGATGTTGAGCGCCTTCTGCGGGTTGCCGCCCTCCTTCACCTTGACGAAGAACGAGCCGCCGATGGAGACGACGATGCCGACGGCGGCGAGGACCAGCGGGAGCAGGACGGCGCTCATGGCGCCGGCCGGGGCGTCGGTGAAGGTGCCGGCGAAGGCGGCGCCGAGGACCATCGTGCCGACGATGGCGCCGACGTAGCTCTCGAAGAGGTCGGCGCCCATGCCGGCGACGTCGCCGACGTTGTCGCCCACGTTGTCGGCGATGGTGGCCGGGTTGCGGGGGTCGTCCTCCGGGATGCCCTCGTAGACCTTGCCGGCGAGGTCGGCGCCGACGTCGGCGGCCTTCGTGTAGATGCCGCCGCCGACGCGCGCGAAGAGCGCGATGGAGGAGGCGCCGAGCGAGAAGCCGGTGAGGACGTTGAGGACGCGGACGATGTCGACGGCGCCCTCGGCCGTGAGGAAGAGGCTGTCGTAGACGAGGAAGAGCGTGCCGAGGCCGAAGAGGCCGAGGCCGACGACCGAGAGGCCCATGACGAGGCCGCCCGAGAAGGCGACGTTGAGCGCCGGCCCGAGGCCGGTCCGCGCGGCGTTGGTCGTGCGGACGTTGGCCTTGGTGGCGACGCGCATGCCGAAGAAGCCGGCGAGGGCGGAGCACAGGGCGCCGACGACGAACGAGAGGGCGATGAGCGGGGACGAGTCCGCCTTCGTCAGGTTCGCCACGAGCAGCAGCGCGGCGACGACGATGACGAAGACCACGAGCACGCGGTACTCGCGGCGGAGGAAGGCGCGGGCGCCCTCCTGGATGTCGGCGGCGATCTCGGCCATCCGGTCCGTCCCGACCGGCTGGGCGTTGACCCAGCGGGTGCGGAGGAAGGCGTAGCCCAGCGCGAGCAGGCCGGCGAGCGGCACGAGCAGGGTCAGGGTCGATTCTTCGAGCATCAGTTCGGGGTGAGGGAATCGGGGGCCGGTGGGGCCGGGCTAGCGGCGGTTGTGCCGGTTCATCGTGGCCTGGAGGCCGTCGCGGGCGAAGGTGAGCGCGGCGTCGGCCGCCGCGTCGATGGCGGCGTCGGCCGCCGCGCGCTCCGCGTCGTCGAAGGGGGACAGGACGTAGTCGACCTGGCCACCCGGGGGGAAGCTATCCCCCACGCCGATGCGCAATCGGGGAAACTCAGTGGAGCCCAGGGCCTCGATGATGTCCTGGAGGCCGTTGTGGCCGCCGGCGCCGCCCTTGCCGCGGACGCGGAGGGAGCCGAGGGGGAGGGCGAGGTCGTCGTAGACCACGAGGAGCTCGGCGGGGGAGAGGCCGTAGCGGGCGAGCAGCGCCGTGACGGCCTGGCCGCTGCGGTTCATGAAGGTGAGCGGCCTGGCGAGGGCCACGGCCGGC
>CAYPVZ010000555.1:0-2603 GCA_964414235.1 uncultured Rhodothermales bacterium
CAGGAAGCGCTGATCGCACGGCTTCGGGCCCGCGGCCCCGATGCCCGTCCGCTTCACCAGCTTGCGCCGATGCGAGATCGCCCGGCTCGGCCGCTTCGGCTCCGTATCGTCGGGCGCCGTCACCGGACGCCCGCCGTCGCCCGAGAGCGGCGTGTCGGGGCCGGACACGCCCGACCGGACGTCCGCCTCGGGGGCGGCGCCGTCACCGGAGGCGGCGGGATCGGTGCGGGGTCGGTTGCGGGGCACGGAAGGCGTGAACGCCGGAGGCGGGCGGAAGGTCTACCCAGATCCCGGGATGTGCGAGGAAGATGGGGCGTCTTCCCAACCCCGGCGCGCTAGAACGTCTGACCGATCGAGATGTAGGGCTGGAACCGACCGAAGAAGGACCGCTCCGGCAGCGCGTCCGGGTCGAAGTCGCTCCCGTTGAGCCGCGCATCGATGTAGCCGGGCGCGACGCCTTCCGCCGGGTTCGGTGCGTTGACCTCATCGCCGCCGAAACAGACGGCCGGATCGGCGTCGTAGATCGAGGGGCCGCAGTAGACGACGGCCGCGTCGTGGCGGTCGAGGTAGGACGGGTTGAGCTTGAACCCCAGCCCGACCGAGAAGAACCCGACCGGCGTGAGGTACTGGATGCCGGCGCCGGTTCCGAAGCGGAGGCCGCTCTCGCGCTCCAGAACGTCCGCCAGCGTCGAGTCGGCGGGGGCGCCGCCAGAGCGGATGAGGCCGGCCGTCGGCGCGACGCTCTCGCCCCAGACGCCGCCGGCGTCGAGGAACACCTGGGCGCCCCACTGCGGACCGAGCGCGGCCAGCGGCAGGTTGAGCTGCACGCTGGCGGACATCTTGTACCGCCCCCCGATGCCGATGTAGTTCACGTCGCGCGGGCTGGTGATGAGCGAGGGGTCCGGAATCACGCCCGCCGTGACGACGGGCGGCGTGACCGAGAACGTCTTCGGCCCGAGCAGCGCCGTCGGCCAGCCGCGGACGTCGCTCGGGCCGCCAGCGTAGAAGAGCTGGTCGCGGAACTGGACGTAGGTCCCGACCGAGTCCGGGCTCGTCTTCCCATAGGCCTGCAACGTGCCGACGGTCCCGCGCGCGACGACACTCGTGCGGCGGCCCCGAAGCGGGAGGGTCGCGCTCGCCGCCAGCCGGGCGCGCCCGTAGGTCACGTCGCCCATGGCCGCCGCCAGCGACGGGCGGAGCACGTAGCCCCGCGTCGCCCGGAGCGCGTCGTCGAGCGAGCCCCAGACCACGTCGAGGCCGAGCACGCCGGTGACGGCCTGGAGCGTATCCGGCAGGAGCGGCCCCGGCGGGAGCGCGAACGCGCCCGCGTCGAGGAGCCGGATGCCAAGCCCGCGCGAGAGGTCGCGCGCCCGGCCCGTCAGGCTCAGGGCGACCGTCTTCAACGGAGCGACCGTGTAGAGGACGGTGTTGGCCACCTCGGCCTGGATGCTCGACTCGATCTCGTCGTCGCGGTCGCGGTACGACGGCTGAAGGGTGTACGAGAGCCGCCGGTCGAAGAAGTAGGGCTGGCGGAACGGCACGGCGATGCGGAGGTCCCGGATGCGGCCGCCCGAGACCGACTGGTTGTACTTCCCTCCGAAGCCGGACGCGATGCCGGTCCGCCACTCGAGGTTGGCCCCGAGCTGGCGGGCGCCGCCGAAGGCGTTGCGGTGCGTCGCCGCGCTGCGGAGCGTGACGCCGCCGTCGGTGAAGTAGCCGGCAAAGCCCTCGGCCACCCGCACCGGCCCGCGGCGGACGCGGACCACGATGGGCACCGACGGCGCCCCGCGCACGGCCGTCGTGTCGACATCGACGAGGGCGAGTGTGAACAGCCCCAGTCCGAAGATCTCGCGCTGGCCCTCCGCCAGCGCACTCGCGTCGAAGAGGTCGCCCGTGCGGAACGGCAGCTCGCGGAGGATGACGCCCTCACGCAGGGTTTCGTTGCCCTCGACCCAGATCGATGCGATGACCGTCCGCTCGCCCACGTTCACCTTGACGCGGATGTCGGCTACGAGCCCGGTCGAGTCCGGGAACTGCTCGGCGCCGGCGTCGGCCCAGGCGTAGCCACGGTTCCGGAGCCACGAGATCGTCTGGCTCTGGAGCTGGACGAGCGCGAACTGGTCCAGCCGGTCGCCCGGCCGGACGGTCGTGGCGCGCGTGAACTCGGCCCACTCATCGCGGATCTCGGGCGCCAGCACCGTCGCCACGTCACTCTGGCCGGGTCCCGCGAACGTGACGTCGCCCACGAGCAGCGGCGCCCCCTCCTCGATCTCGAACGTGACGGCGGCCGTGTTGTCGGTCGTGTCGAGGACCACGTCGTAGTCGACCTCGGCGCGGGGGAAGCCGCTGTCCTCGTAGTACCGCGTCAGGCGGACGACGTCCTTGGCGACCTCGATGGGGTTGAACGGGTACGTCCCGCCCGCGTCGCCGCGCGGGATGACGCCGAACAGCTTGCCCGGCGGCGCCTTCGTGGCGATCTGGAGCTGGAGGTTGGCCACGTCCAGCGTCTGCCCGTCCACGAAGGCGAAGCCGACCGACGAGACCGTCGTCTCGTCGTCGACCAGCGTGAGTGGGACCTGGGCGAGCGCGGGCGCGGCCGACGC
>CAYPVZ010000556.1:0-2585 GCA_964414235.1 uncultured Rhodothermales bacterium
TCCGGGGCCCGTTCGAAGGCATCCGGGGCCCTGTCGAAGGCATCTGTGGCCTGTTCGAAGGCATCCGGGGTCCGGTCGGCCCCGTCCGGGGGGCGTCGAACGTCGTCCGGGAGGCGTTGAGCCTCGTCCGGGGCCCGGTCGGCGTCAGCGGGAAGCCGTCGCGCCCCATCGGCGACGGGAGTGGGGCCCCTCCGGTGAGGAGAGGCGACGACCGGGGCGGCACGGCGGGCGTCCTCTACCCGGTCGACTGCATCGCGGCGGCGATGGCGTTGACCGACAGCAGGAGCGACTGGTGGAGCGCGTCGTCGGGCGTCGACGTGGAGCGCCAGCGGCGCATGAGGTCGAGCTGGACGAGGTTGAGGACGTCGGTGGCCGGGTTGCGGTAGCGGATGGTGGCGGCGATGGCGCGGGCGGGGTCCAGCAGGTCGTCGCGGCGGACGACGCGGAGGAGGGCGGCCTCGGCCCTGGCGAACTCGGTCTCGACGGCCTCGAAGGGCGCCCGTGGCGCGCCGGCGGCCTCGGCGAGCGCGCTGTAGCGCCGGCCGACGATGAGGCGGGCGCGGGCCATCTCGCGGAGCGCGTTGTCTGTGATGGCCTGGAAGAAGGGCCAGCCGTCCTCCAGCTCGCGCAGGAGGGCGAGGTCGTCGCCGGAGATGGCCTCCGCGAGGGCCGCGCCGACGCCGTACCAGCCGGGCGCCGTGAAGCGCGGCTGCGTCCACGAGAAGACCCACGGGATGGCGCGGAGCCCGTCGAAGTCCAGCTCGCCGACGCCCTTGCGGGAGATGGGGCGGGAGGCGATGGAGAGGCCGGCGATGTGGGCGATGGGGGTGGCGGAGGCGTACCAGGGCCAGAAGTCGGGCGCGTCGATGAGGGCGCGGTAGGCGTCCATGGAGCGCTCGGCGAGGCGCTCCATGAGCGCGTGGGCGTCGGAGGACGGCGCCGCGGCGGTGCCCCGCCCCGCCTCGGCGTCGGCGAGGGCGCCGAGCTGGGCGTGGACGATCTGCTCGAGGTGGCGCCGGGCGATGCCGGGGAGCGCGTAGCGGAACGAGATGACCTCGCCCTGCTCCGTGAAGCGGATGCGGCCCGTCTGGGCGACCGGCGGCATGGCGCGGATGGCCTGCCCGGCGCGCCCGCCGCCGCGGCCGACGGTGCCGCCGCGGCCGTGGAAGAAGCGGAGGTCGACGTCGTGCTGGCGGCAGGTCTCGGCGATGGCGCCCTGGGCCTTGTGGAGCGACCAGTTGGCCTGCCAGTAGCCGCCGTCCTTGTTGGAGTCGGAGTAGCCGAGCATGACCTCCTGCATGCCGCCGCGGGCCTTGAGGTGCTCGGCGTAGACCTCGTGCTCGAAGAGGGCCGCCAGCAGGGCGGGCCCGGCTTCGAGGTCGGCGATGGTTTCGAGAAGCGGCGCCACGTCGAGCGGGCTGTCGACGGCGCCGTCCACGATGCGCCAGAGGCCGACCTCTTTGGCCAGCAGGAGGACTTCGAGGACGTCGCTCACGGCGTCCGTCATCGAGATGATGTAGGAGCCGATGGAGGCCGGCTCGGCCTCGATGGCGCGCTTGGCGACGCGCAGCGGCTCCAGCACGCGGTGCGTGATGTCGCCGACCTCGCCGCCGAGGCGGATGAAGGGGCGCGGGTTCTTGAGCTCGCGCGTGAGCAGCGCCAGCCGGGCGTCCTCGTCGAGCGCGGCGTAGTCGGCCTCGACGCCGGCGCGCTTGAGGAGGTCGGCGACGGCGGCCTCGTGGAGGCGGCTGTGCTGGCGGAGGTCGAGCGCGGCGAGGTGGAAGCCGAAGGTGGCGGCGCGGACGCGGGCGTCGGCGAGGGCGCCGCCGTCGGCGAGGGAGGCGAGGCCGGCGTCGCGGAGGCTGTCCGCGATCAGGTCGAGGTCGGCGCGGAAGGCGGTGGCGTCGTAGGCCGGCGCCGGGCCGGGGTGGCGCGTCTGCCCGGAGTCGCCGCCGGGGAGCGTCTCGATGAGCTGGTCGAGCGTCTCGGCCATCTGCATGACCTTGAGGCGGATCGGCTCGTGGGCGTTCTGGCGCCAGCGGCGCTCGGGCAGCGGCGCGTCGTCGCGGTCGGCCTCGACGGACTGGCGGAGGGCGTCGCCGAGGTCGACCTGCTGGTCGGAGACCGAGAGGTCGAGGCGGAGGCGGTCGAGGGCGCGGCGGTGGAGGCGGAGGGCGTCCTCGCGGTGGGCGCGGAGGGTCCACTCAGTGACCTCGGCGGTGACGTTGGGGTTGCCGTCGCGGTCGCCGCCGATCCAGGAGCGGTAGCGGAGGAAGGGCGGGAAGTCGCCCGGGGCCTCGCCGTAGCTGGCCGCGACCGCCCGGCGGAGGTCGGCGTGGATCTCGGGGACGACATCCCAGATGCTGGTCGCGACGAAGTAGAGCCCGTGGCGGACCTCGTCGCGGACGGTGACGGCGCTCGGCCGGACCTCGTCGGTGGTGAGGAGCAGGCGGAGGCGGCGGAGCGCCTCGGCCTCGGCCTCGGCGGCCTCGGTCGGCGTGAGGTCGCCGGAGGTGAGGCGGTCGAGGGCGGCGGCGGCCTCCTGCTGGTGGAGGAGGATGGTGCGGCGGCGGGCCTCGGTGGGG
>CAYPVZ010000557.1:0-2582 GCA_964414235.1 uncultured Rhodothermales bacterium
CCTGCGTGAGCTCCGCGCCGCAGCAGCGGCCGCCGTCCTCGACGAACGCCAGCCGGTCGGCGTCGGGATCGACGACGATGCCGAGGTCGGCGCCGGTCTCGGCGACGCGGCTCGTGAGGCCCGTGATGTGGGCCGGGAGCGGTTCCGGGTTGTGCGCAAACACCCCCGTGACCTCGCCGTTGAGCACCTCGACGTCCTCGACGCCGAGCGCCGCCAGCAGGGCCGGGATGGCGAAGGCGCCGACCGAGTTGATGCCGTCGACGACGACGGAGAAGCCGCGCTGGCGGATCGCGTCGGCGTCGACGTAGGGCAGGTCGAGGATCTTCTCGATGTGGTACGGCAGGAGGTCGTCGGTGGAGTAGCTCCCGAGCTCCTCGTAGCCGACGGTCGCGGGGGCCTCGTCGGCGAGGGCCAGCACCTCGGCGCCCTCGTCGGGGCCGAGGAACTCGCCGCGGCGGTCGAGCAGCTTGAGCGCGTTCCACTCGGCCGGGTTGTGGGAGGCCGAGAGGATGACGGCGCCGTCGGCCTCGTGCTTGAGCACGCCCATCGCCACGCTGGGCGTCGTCGCCAGCCCGGCGTCGACGACGTCGCAGCCGGCGGCCTGCAGCGTGGCCGTGACGATGCGGGCGCAGACGTCGCCCGTGACACGCCCGTCGCGCCCGACGACGACGAGCGGGCGGCGCTCGGTCTGGCGGCGAAGCCACGCGCCGAAGGCGGAGGCGTAGCGGACGAGGGCGGCGGGGTCGAGGCCGTCGCCGAAGACGCCGCGGATGCCGGAACCGGATGCGATGAGGGGCATGGATCAGAGGGGTCGAAGAGAACGCGGAGAAGATGGGCCCGGTGGGCAGGGCCGGAAGATCGGAAGAACGGCCTTCCCCCGACCGCGCCCGTATCCTCCCGGCACTCCGCGCGGCGTCCTGCCCGTTTTTTGACGAATGGGCCCGGCCCCTGCGCGTTGATTGCCGGACCCGCCCCCCGCCGCGCATGAGGACGCCCCCCGTCTCCGCCGTCGCCGCCGCGCCCCCGCGCGAGACGTCGACGCTCCTGGCCGACTACAAGGAGCTCTCGAAGCCGGGGATCACCGCCTTCGTGGTCGTCATGGCGGCCTCGGGCTACCTGCTGGCGGCGCCCGGGCCCGTGGAGTGGCTCGCGCTGCTCGGCCTGATGCTGGGCACGGCGCTCACCGGCGGCGGGGCGGGCGCGCTCAACCACGCCGCCGAGCGCCACCACGACGCCCGCATGGCGCGGACCGCCAGTCGCCCGCTGCCGGCCGGCCGCCTCGGCGTGCGGCAGGCCGTGGCCTTCGCCCTCGTCAGCGTTGCCCTCGGCGCCGTCGCCCTCGCGCTGACGACGAACGCGCTCACGACCGGGCTCGCGCTGGCCACCGTCGCGCTCTACGTCGGCGTCTACACGCCACTCAAGCGGCGGACAGTCCACAACACGCTCGTCGGGGCCATCCCGGGCGCCCTCCCGGCCCTCGGCGGCGCCGCCGCGGCCACCGGCTCGCTCGACGCCGTCGGCTGGTCGCTCTTCGCGATCCTGTACCTCTGGCAGCTGCCGCACTTCTACGCGCTCGCCTGGATGTTCCGTGAGGACTACCGCGAGGGCGGTTTCCGGATGCTCCCGACCGCGCCCAACGGCGAGCGGACGCTGGCCGGGCTCGCCCTCGGCGCGACGCTGCTGCTGCTCGTGGCGGGCGTGCTCCCGGCCACGCTCGGACACGCCGGGATGCTCTTCCTGGTCGGCATGGCCGGCGTCGGGACGGCGTTCACCATCCCGGCCTTCTCCTTCTTCTCGCAGCCCGACGACGACCGAGCGAGGCGGCTGCTGCTGGCGTCCATCGCCTACGTGCCGGCCTTCTTCGTCCTCGTCGTCGTCGACTTCCTCCTCCGGTAACGTGCCCCCTGCCCTCGACGTCCGGGACCTTCGCCACGCCTACGGCGACGTCCCGGCCCTCGGCGGCGTCACGCTGGCGGTCGGCGAACACGAGCGGGTGGCGCTGCTCGGGCGCAACGGGAGCGGCAAGACGACGCTGCTGCGCATCGTGTCGACGCTGCTCCGGCCGAACGCCGGAACGGTCGAGGTCGCAGGCGTCGATGTCGTCCGCCAGCCGGCCGAGGCGCGGCGGCGCCTCGGCATCGTCTTCCAGAGCCCGGCGCTCGACGGCACGCTGACGGTGCGCGAGGCGCTGGGGCTGCAGGCCGCGCTCGTGGGGCTGGCGAGGGCTGAGCGCGCGACTCGGATCGATGAGGCGCTCGCGGAAGCCGGGCTCGTCGACCGCGCCGGCCAGCGCGTCGGCGCCCTCTCGGGCGGACTGGCACGGCGGCTCGACCTCGCGCGCGGCCTCCTCCACCGCCCCGCCCTCGCGCTGCTCGACGAGCCGACGACCGGCCTCGACCCGCTCGCACGCGACGCCTTCTGGGACGTCCTCGACCGTCGCCGCGGCGACGGTGCCCAGCTCGTCGCGACCCACCTCATGGACGAGGCCGCCCGCTGCGACCGCGTCGTCATCCTCGACGCCGGCCACGTCGTCGCCGACGGGACGCCAGACGCGCTCACGTCCGCCCTCGGCCGCGACGCCC
>CAYPVZ010000558.1:0-2572 GCA_964414235.1 uncultured Rhodothermales bacterium
CTTGTCGATGGATGCCAGCGGCTTGGCGACCTCGCGGGCCAGCTCGGGCATCATCTTCGCCAGCAGGTCGAGCACGGCGGCCTCGCCGAACTTCTCGAACGCCTCGGCCAGCTTCTCCTTGGCCTCAGCCTCGGCGAGCCCCTTCTGGCGCACGACCTCGGCCTCCGCCAGACCTTCGGCGCGGGCGCCCTCGGCGCGGGCCTTGGCCTCGGCCTCGATCTCGAACTGGCGGGCCTCAGCGCGGCGCACGGCGCGGAGCTTCTCGGCCTCGGCGGCCTGCTCGACGGCGTAGCGGTCGGCGTCGGCCTTCTTCTTGACCTCCGAGTCGTACTGCTTCTCGCGGCGCTCGATCTCGAGCTTCTCCAGGTCCACCTCGCGCTGCTTGCGCACGAGCTCGACCTGCATCTGCTCCTCGACGACGGCCCGCTGCGACGACGCCTCCTGGACGGAATACGCCAGGTCGGCCGCGGCCTTGGCCGTGTCCTGCTCCTGCTTGAACGCGGCCACCTTGAGCTCCTTCGCCGTGTTGCCCTCGGCCACGTTCGTGTCGCGGATCAGCTCGTCCTTCTGGCCCTCCTCGTCCGCCACGGCCTTCTTGATCCGGCTGTCGCGGATCGCTTCGGCCTCGGCGATGTCGGCGTCGCGCTTGACGGCGGCGATGCGCGGACGCCCGAGGGCCTCCAGGTACCCGTTCTTGTCGCGGACGTCCTTGATGGTGAAGCTCACGATCTGGAGCCCCATCTTCTTCAGGTCGCGCGCGGCGACGGACTGGACCTCCTGGGCGAACTTGTCGCGGTTGCGGTAGACCTCCTCGACGGTCAGCGTGCCGAGGATGGCGCGGAGGTGACCTTCGAGGACCTCGCGGGCCTCGGCCCGGAGCGCCTCGTCGGGCTTGCCGAGGAACTGCTCGGCCGCCGTCGCGACGTCCTCCACCGACGACCCGATCTTGATGACGGCCACGCCGTCGGTCATGACGGGCACGCCCTCGGCCGTGTAGACCTCCGGGGTCATCACGTCGAGCTTGTGGGAGAGCAGGCTGAGGTGCTCGCGCTGCTGCACGATGGGCACGATGAACGCGCCGCCACCGCGGACGATCTTGACGCGCCGGCCGCTCTCGTCGGTGAGCACGTTCTTGCCGCCGAGCGCGGCGCCGGTGATGATCATGGCCTCGTCCGGCGCGACCGTCTTGTAGCGGCTGGCGACGATCATGACGATCATCACGAAGACGGCGAGGCAGACGGCGATGACGATGAGTTCGGCAGGCATGAGTCCAGGGGTCTGGTGAGCAGGGGGGTCTGAAATCAGGATACAGTCCAAGCGTCGGGCGGCGGACGGACCGGCGCAGCGAGAACCGGAGTGCGTCAGGCGCGCGTCTGGAGGCGCGGCGGGAGGACGCGCTGGGCAGACGAGGCCGCGACGTCGTCGTCCGCCAGCGGGGCCACGCGGAGGATTCCGTCGGCATCGACCTCGACGACGACGACGGGCGTCCCGGTCGGGATCGGCTCGCCGTCGAACGAGGCGGCGGTCTGGAATGTGGTGCTGGCGCCCATGCGGACGAGCACCTCGCCGTAACCGTGAGCCGGCACGCCGGTCGCCAGTTCGCCAGTCTTGCCGGCGTACTCGCGCACCGAGAAGGCCGTCGAGTTCTCGCTCGCCTTCATCGGCTTGACATAGACGACGTGGAGCCCGACCGCCCCGACGATGCCGATGAGCGCCGCCAGCGCGATCTCGACCGGGTTCGACAGGGCGAGGAACTGGTCGAGCAGGATGCCGGCACCGCCGAACAGCGTCACGCCGGCGACAGCCGAGAGCGGGTCGAAGACGTCACCGAGGTCGAGCGAGTCGAAGGCCCCGTCGAGAGCGCCGTCCAGCGCGTCGATCGCGCCGTCGAGCAGGTCGCCCAGGACGAGGAGGAGGACCGTCACGGCGAGGCCGCCGAGGAGGCAGGTCCAGTAGGCCGTGGTCATCGGGGGGTGTGTCGAGTGTGAATCGGCTACGGGCCCGCGCCACGCGGGTTACGGTCCGCGACCGTTTCGCGAAGGTAGACCAACACGCATTCGCGCCCAAACCGACACCTTCCGCTTTGCGCCCGGCGCGTACGATGCGGACGGCGTCGCTACCGCACCACGACGAAGCGTCGGCTCGCAGTGAACGACGCTCCTTCGACCCGGAGCAGGTACGTCCCGGGCGCCAGCCGGTCCGGGTCCAGATCGAGCACGGCGGCGCCCGTGACCGTCGCGTCGAAAACGACCCGCACCTCGCGCCCGACGGCGTCTACGAGGGTGGCCCGGACGTGCTCCGGGGCGGGGACGCTCACGCGAACCGCGGCCGTCCCCCTCGACGGATTCGGGTGGACGAGCGAGACCTCGGCGGCAGGAGCCGCCGCGTCGGTGGCGACGGCGGCAGCGCCGAGACGGAGCACGAAACGGGGCGCGCCCGACTGGCGGGCGTCGGCGACGCTGGCGAGGCGGAGGGGCTGGGCCGAGGGCGGCCCCGCGGCGAGCGGATCGGTGGCGCGTCGAGCGGTACCGCCGAGACTCGACGCCGAGGTGGTAAACACGTACTCGGTCGC
>CAYPVZ010000559.1:0-2567 GCA_964414235.1 uncultured Rhodothermales bacterium
TGATCTGGCTGCCGGCGAAGACGATGCGGCCGTCGCCGTCGACGGCGAGCGCGTGGGCCGCGTGCCACGTCCCTCCGCCGCCGAACGTGGCCCGTCCGCCGTCGCCGAACGTGGCGTCGAGGGCGCCGGCCGGCGTGAACCGGACGACGGCGTGCCTGTCGCCGTGGACGCCGCCGACCACGATCCGGCCGCTGGCGTCGAGGGCGAGGGCGTCGGCGTGCGCCGTACTCGATCCGTCCCACCCCGCTCGCGCTAGCCCCCCGGTCCCGAACGTCGGGTCGTAGGCGCCGTCGGACGTGAGCCGGAGGGCGAGGACGTCGCCGTTGCTATAGTAGGAGGTGGGGGACTGACCCGCCGCGACGATCCGGCCGGCGGCGTCGACGGCGACGGCCGCGATGGCGCGGGGGGCGTCGGCCCCGTCGGCGAGGCCAGCGACGCCGCCGGTCCCGAACGTCGGGTCGAGCACGCCGTCGGCGAGGAGCCGGGCGGCCCAGATCCGGTGGGCGTCGGTCGTCCCCGACGTGCCGGTCACGACGATCCGGCCCTCCCCGTCGAGCGCTACGGCAGTGGCGCTGGCGGACGCCTCGCGGACGGTCACGAGGCCGCCCTCGCCGAACGCGCCGTCGAGGCGGCCGTCGGCGGTGAGCCGAGCGACGAACGGGCGCCACTCCTGGACGTCCGTCCGGACGACCTGGCCCACGACCATGATAGAGCCGTCGGGCTGGACGACCAGGGCGGTCGCCCGCGCGTTCTCGCCGTTCCCGTCGAGCGTGGCCCGCCCGTTGAGACCGAACGTCGGGTCCGGAGTCCCATCCGGGAGCACCCGGACGACGGCGGCGAGGTTGGGCCCCATGGCGCCGAAGGCCTCGCCGACCGCGACGGCCCTCCCGTCGGGCATGAGCGCCACGGCGTGGGCGATCTCCGACGGGCCGGCGCCGACGTGGACCGTCGCACGGCCGCCGTCGCCGAAGGTGGGGTCGAGGGCGCCCTGGCTCCAAGCGGGAGAGCCGAGGGTGGCCAAGACGGCGAGGGCGGTGGGGAACCGGAAGCGACGCACGGGGACGACGAGCTGTTGAGAAGCGGCCGACGCTACGGCCCGCCCAGCCCCAACGCAAGTGAGATACATGTGGGGACCGGTGGAGGGCGTCGGAGGTGCTCGGACGTGGAGCGGGCACCTGCGTGCCCCCTAGCTGCGAACGCGACTCCGACCGGTCGCTGGAGGGTGTCCCCGCCGCGGTCCTATCCGGCGACGGTCGCCCCCTCCCACGCGCTCTCCCTACAGCCCGACGCCGACCGTGAGCGTGACGCCGCTGAGGTCGTGGACGAGGCGGAGGTCCCCGTCCGTCTGGCTGTTCGGGGTCGCCTCCCGGGCTCGGAACGTCGAGACGCGGCCCCAACGAGCGCCGAGACGTGCGCTCAGAGCGACGGGCTCGACCGGGACGCGGAGCAGGACGGACGCCGCCACGGTCGGCCCGAGGCCGTCGCCCGTGAGCCGGTAGAACGTCCGCTCGGTCCGCCCGTCGTACGTCGCGACGGCGTCGGCCGAGAGCCGGGTGGACGCCACGATGCCCCCGCCGTGGACGGCCACATTGAGGGGCCACGAGCGGATCGGGAGCGCGACCCCGACCTCGCCGATCAAGGCCCGCGTCCGGCCCACCACGTCGACGGTGCCGGCGTAGTCTCCGTACAGCGCGTCGGCCTGGGCCCACCGGCCCTGGACCCGGACGCCGAACTCCACGGGGCCGGCGGGGGCTCCGGCCTCGGCCTCGGCGATCCACCACACGGGGTAGGCGCGCTGGGCGACGAGCCCCGGGGCCACTTGCGCGAACCCGTCGACGAGGTTGTCGAAGGCGAGCCCGGCGTCGCCGAGGCCCGCGCTCCCGACGCCGAGCGCGAGGCGGGACCACCGCTGCGCCTGGGCCGGCGTTGCGGCCAAACCGGCTAGCATGCCGAGGAGCGTGAGCGTGAGGAGGAGCCGCGACATCAGGGGACCGTGTCGATGTAGGCGACGCCTTCGGCACGGAAGAAGACTTCCCCAGGCGTCGGCGTGGCGACGAGCCCGTCGACCAAGACCGACCACCGCCGACCGAGCTCCACCCCAGAGGGGTCGAGCCGGACGACCTCGAAGCCCGTCGCCTCCGTGTACGTCCGGACGTACACGCCGTCGAGCCCTCCCCAGATCGCCGTTGCGGGGGCCCCTCCCGGGATGGAGAACGGGCGGAGCGTTCCGAGCGAGACCGGGTCGACGATGCTGACCACCGACGGAGCCGAGCTCCGTAGGAGGTAGGCACGCCCCCCGGCGTCGGTGGCGAACTCGAACCACTCCCCGAACGGGATCGCCCGGCGCCCGGTGACCGCCGCCGGCCGCGAGGCCATGTCGACACGGACGACCTCCCCGTTCCGGAACGCGAGGAGGCCGTCGCGGCCGATTCGTCCGAGGCCCCGGGGGAGCGAGCTCGGTTCGAGCGGCGTCAGGAGCGTCTCGACACGGTCGCCCGTCTCGGTGTCGTACGCATGGACGACGCCGACCTCGTCCATCGCGAACAGGCGTCCGGCCGGCCCGAGGA
>CAYPVZ010000560.1:0-2565 GCA_964414235.1 uncultured Rhodothermales bacterium
CCCGTCGGCGAGAAGCGCTTGAACGGTCTCGACGTGCCCGCCCTCGGCCGCCACGTGCATCGACGGCATCGCGATCCACCACAGGTCGATGAAGTGCATCACGAGCAGCCAAACCGCCATCGTCGCTAGGGCCGGCGCGATCCGCTTGGTCGCCCGCGGGAGCAGGATGAGGAACGGCAGGACGAAGTGGAACAGCAGGAGCGCCCACGAGACGGACTCCCAGCCTCCGGTGAACCGCTTGTGGAACCAGATGGTCTCCTCGGGCAGGTTCGCGTACCAGTACAGCATGTACTGGCTGAAGGCGACATACGTCCAGAAGACGACGAACGCGAACATGAACTTGCCCATGTCCTGCGTGTGCTCGACCGTGATCTCCGGCGCCATGCCCGCCTTGCGGAGCAGGAGGGCGATGAACGTGATCAGGCAGAGAGCGCCCAGCCAGCCGCCAGCGAAGAAGTAGACCCCGAACATGGTCGAGAACCAGTGCGGGTCCGTCGACATGAGGTAGTCGTAGCTCGCGAAGGCCGTCGTCACCGCGGCGATCGGGATGCCGGCCGCGCTCCACTTCCGCATCTTGAGCGTGGTCTCCGGGTCCGGCTGGCGGTCGTTGCGAAGCGAGAGCGTGTACAGCTTGGTCCCGATCACCGTCCACGCCACGAAGTAGGCGACGTAGCGGAAGACGAAGAAGAATGGGAAGGTGCCGGCCTCGAACGGGAAGAAGAAGTAGCCGGCCTTGCCTGCGAGCACCGGGTCAAAGTGCTCGCCCGCGTGGTAGAGGTCGGCGTGCGACCAGTGGAACAGGTCGTGCATCCCGAACAGGATCGGGAGGCCCGCCAGCCCGACAAGCGGGAAGCTGGCGGCGAGCACCTCCGCGATGCGGCGGATCGTCGTCGACCACCTGGCCTTCGTGATGTGCTGGATCATCACGAAGAACAGGGCGCCCAGCGTGATCGAGAGGCAGAAGACCCAGCCGATGAGGTACGAAAACCAGAGGCGCGGCGCGTCGGCGAGGCCCAGCGCGAGGCCGGCGACGAGCAACAGCGCGCCGGCGCCGAGCGGCGCCATCCACCAGCGCTGGTCGCCCGTGAACCGGTAGCGCGCCGGCACGCGGTCGCCGTCGGCGTCGACGGGGTCGAAGAAGATCGAGAGGGGGTTGGCCATGACGGCTCGTGGGGCTCGCGTGGGACGGTCCCGGGCGCTAGTTGGTGGGGACGTTCGGGTTGGCGGACGAGAGCCGCTCGCGCTCAGTCGCCGGCACGTCGGCCGACGTCGCGTCCTGGCTCCGCTGGAGCGCTCGGACGTAGGCCACGACGGCCCAGCGGTCCTCCGGCGCCATCTCGTGCCCGTAGCTCGGCATCGTGTTCACGCCGTTCTGGATCACGTCGTAGATGTAGCCGTCCGGCCGGGCGCGGAGCGCGTCCGTGTGGTAGCTCGGCACCGAGTAGCCGTATCCGAGCCCGCTGTTGCCGACGGCGATGACGCCGCGCCCGTCGCCGGCGTAGCCGTGACACGGCGTGCAGTAGATGTCGAAGCGGTCCTTGCCGCGGGCCAGCAGGGCCGTCGTGACCTCGACCGGGATCTCGTCGACGTAGGCCCCGCTGGCGGTGCGGCCGTAGAAGTAGGGTGCGTTCTCAGACGTCCGGAGGTTGCCGCGCGCGACGGTCCCCGCCACCGGCTGGCGCATGGCCGCGTCGTCGGCGAAGAACGGGTTCGCCTCCTGGGCCTCGAACCGCTGGACGAAGTCCATGTTGAGGTTCGGGTGGATCGGAGGCTTCTCGCTCGTCATGCCCTGGCAGCCGCCGAGGGCGACCGCCAGCGCGGCGAGGGCGAAGAGGGAGCGGTGGGTCATGTCGAGAGGTGCGGAATCGCGGGCCGAGCCCGGGTCTCCTAGAGGTCGCCGGTGGTGTGCTGGGGTGCGACCGGGGCCGGTGTCCCGGCCGTGGCCGGCACGGCGCCCGCGAGCGCGTTGCCCGTCTCGCCCACGGCCGTCGCGCCGTCGTGGTCGACGAACTCGACGCCGAGCGCGCCCAGGCCGAACAGGTCGCCCGCCGTCTTGGCGCGCGTGAAGCCGCGGTCGCGGCCCGAGACGTGGACGAAGAACGCGTCGTCGGTCGACCGGCTGAAGTTCTCCGAGTTGAAGAGCGGGTTGTACGGCTTCGGGAGCCCGTTGAGCGCCAGCATCCCCCCGACCGCCGTCAGCGCCGAGAGCAGGACGGTCAGCTCGAAGATGATCGGGATGGAGGACTCCCAGGCGAAGAGCGGCTTGTTCGAGATGTTGATGGCGTAGCCCTGGAACTGGACCAGCCAGTCCGGCCACCACGAGTAGTGAGGCCCGGCGCTCGTCCACCATTGGAGGAATGCACCGAGGAGGCCACCCGTCAGGCCGCCGCCGAAGACGAGGAAGCCGAGCTTCGAGACGGGCAGGCCCATGGCCCGGTCCATCCCGTGGATCGGGAACGGCGAGAACGTGTCGATCTCGGTGTAGCCCTTCTCGCGGAGGCCCTCGACGGCCTCGACGAGCGCGCCGGGGTCCGAGAACTCGGCGAGCAGGCCGACGTGCTGGTT
>CAYPVZ010000561.1:0-2563 GCA_964414235.1 uncultured Rhodothermales bacterium
ATCCTGGAGAACGCGCGGTGGGCCGTCGAGCGCGGCGCCGAGAGGGCCGGGGACGGCTACGAGCCGCGCATCCGGCTGGCGACTGCCCCCATCGAGGGCGGCGTCGAGGTCCGCATCTCCGACGACGGCATCGGGATCCCGGCGGCCGACTGCACGCGGATCTTCGAGCCTTTCTTCACGACGAAGCCGACCGGCACGGGCACCGGCCTGGGGCTGTCGCTGGCCTACGACATCGTGACACAGGGCCACGGCGGCACGCTGGCGGCCTACAGCCGCGAGGGCGAGGGCGCCACGTTCGTGCTGACGCTGCCGACCGGGTAGCGCCCTACTCCGCCAGCCGCTCGGCCCGGAACGACGTGACGGCCTCGCCATCGGCCTCGTAGGCGACCTCGATGGGGTGGCAGCAGACCTCGCAGTCCTCGACGTAGGTCTGCGCCGGCACGCTCGGGTCGAGGAGCATGGAGATGGGCGCGAAGCAGTAGGGGCAGGCGAACTCGACCTCGACCTCGGACACGATAGTTTGGGGAGACCTCCCGCCGAACGCCGTCGCCATGCGCCTCGCTCCCGCCCTGCTCCTCGTCCTCGCCGCGCTGGCGGGCTGCACCGCCAGCCGGCCGGCGGCGACGGCCCCGCCCGCGCCGCCGTGGCCCGCGCCCCACACCGACGCCGCGCTCCAGGCCGCGGTCGAGCAGCTCGCCGAGGGCTTCGACGGCGTCGTCGGCGTTTACGAGCGCCACCTGCCGACGGGCCGCTCGGCGGCGCTCCGCCCGGACGAGCGGTTCCCGACGGCGAGCATGGTGAAGGTGCCCATCCTCGTGGCGGTCTTCGACGCCATCGAGCAGGGCGAGCTGCGCCTCGACCAGCCGCTGACGTTCCGGGACTCGCTGCGCTACGGCGAGGACTCGGGCGAGCTGTTCGCGCAGCTGCAGGACTCGTCGCTGGTGTACCTCCACAGCGCCGTCGAGCAGATGCTGGCGGCGTCCGACAACACCGCCAGCCTGTGGCTCCAGGGCTTCGTGACGGGCGAGCGGATCAACGCGTGGCTGGCGGCGCACGGCTTCGAGAGCACGCGCATGAACAGCCGCACCGCCGGCCGCCGGCCTGACTGGGAGGTCTACGGCTGGGGCCAGACGACGCCCCGTGAGATGACCGAGCTGGTCCGCCGCATCGTCGACGGGGAGGCCGTCTCGCCGGCCGCCGACCTGGAGATGCACCGGATGCTGACGCGGACGCACCACGACGACGAGGCGATCTCGCAGGTCCCGCCGGGCGTGCAGACGGCGAGCAAGCAGGGCGCGGTCAACCAGTCGCGGAGCGAGGTCGTGTACGTCCACGCGCCGAGCGGGCCGTACGTGTTCACGGTGGTCACGCGCGAGCAGGGCGACCCGAGCTGGACGCCGGACAACGCGGGCTACCGCCTGCTCCGGGCCTACAGCCGACTCTTCTGGCAGACCTTCGAGCCCGGCTGGGACTGGCAGCCGCCGCCGGGCAGTGAGCGGTTCCGCCTCTAGCCCTCGTCCTCGGCCATCGCCAGCGGGGCCGCCGCGTCGTCCGCGAGGACCGGGCGGGCGTCGACGTGGAGCGTGGTCGCGGCCGGGTCGGGCTCGGTGAGGACCCGGCTCTCGCTGCGCCAGCGGTGGCCGACGAGGTGGACGCCCAGGTCGAGCGCGGTCTTGAGCCCGACGAGCAGCGCCAGCGCCACCACACCCGTGCCGGTCGAGGCGACCAGGAAGCCGCCCGTGATCAGGACCACGTGGAGGAGGACGACGCGGCCGTACGGCTTGAACATCTCGACCATGGGCGTCGCCGCCCGCCACTCGCCGCGCCCGAGGTAGTTCAGCACGAACGATGCGCCATGGCTGAGGAAGAGGGCGACGAGCCCCTCGAACGGCAGGTCGCTCCCGGCGCCCTCCAGCGTCCCGTTCATGTCTCCCCCGAACAGGCTCACCACGAACAGGCCGTGGGCGAGCCAGAACCCGCCGTAGTGGACTAGGAAGAACGGCCCCATGAACAGCTTGCTCGCCGCGCCTTCGGTGTCGCCCGCGCCCAGAATGCGGAGGAGCGCGTAGATCCCGATGATGCCGTTCTCCGCCCAGTAGAGCATCATCACGCCGAACAGGCTCCACCCGAAGAAGAGCACGCCGACCAGCGGGACCAGATTGGCCACGACGAGCCCGACCGCCGAGGCGACGGACGAGGCGCGGAAGACGGGGGCGGAGACGGACACGGCCCGAACCTAGCGCTCGGGACGTGCGCCGCCCTCCCCGCTGGCGGGGACGCGCGCTGGCGAGGACCGCCAGCGGCTCGTTCGTCGCCAGCGCTGCGTTCAGTTCGTGAGGCTCCGGATGGGCGCCGGGATCCGCCCGCCGCGCCGCGCGAAGACGCTGTTGCCGACCGACGAGACGGGCATGACCGGCGCCCGCCCGAGCAGCCCGCCGTAGTCCGCCCACTCGCCGACGCCCTTGCCGGCGACGGGCAGGATCCGCACGGCCGTCGTCTTGTCGTTGATCATGCCGATGGCGAATTCGTCGAACAGGATGCCAGCGATGGTCTCGGCCGAGGA
>CAYPVZ010000562.1:0-2560 GCA_964414235.1 uncultured Rhodothermales bacterium
CCTGAGTCGCGACGGGGCCCTGCGGGGCCCCTCCGAGCCTTCCGACACCCGGCGAATCGCGCGATTCGCCGGGTTTCTTTTGTTCATCGATTGTTCACCTCATGTGATTTCAATGACTTGTGGAAGCGGCCCCCACCATTTCGGGGGAATTTCGGTTTCGCCGGTTTCGCCTAGAACAGGCCCCATGGCGCAACCATGAAAGGGTTCGAACCGAAAAGAAGAGCGTGCCAGGTCCGGACAGCAGGCCGCGACCGGCAAGGGGCGGACGGGGTCACCCCACCCCGTCAGGATGGACGCCGGGCTCCCCAGCCGGCGAAGGAGGACGAGGCGAACCCCAGCGCCTGTCCTCCGCTCCATCGGCCCCGGCGGCGACCGCCATCCCCAGGGCGGGATCGTCGCCGGCCGGCGCAGGCGACCGGATCGAAACTAGGCCGGGGCGCGTCCAGCGTGGCGTCTCCCGTCGGAACTGCAGGGTGCTCCTGCGTCAAGCGTTACAGGTTCCGACACTGCAGTCGACGCGTCCCGGCCGACTCTCATCCTTCCGGCGGCGAATCGCCCGTCGGTCCGCGAGTCGACTCGCCGCGCACGGATGGCATGGCCTCCGGCGAACCGGGGAGCTATGCTCGGCGACGCGCCCGAAACCGGCGTCCCGACGCCTGAAATCGCCGACCCCGCGGATGACCGACCGAATAAAATCCATCATTGAGGGCCTTCCGGAGTTCCGGAAAGTTGAGGACATCCGGCTTTTCGCCGATCTTGTCCGGGACGTCTACGACGTCGACCATGTCGTGTACGTGGTCGTCTCTTTCGGGGGAGGCGCCACGTTCGGGGACTACCAGTTCGCCGAAATCACCTACCGGGCGGACTGGTCGCAACGCTACCTGGAGGAGAACTACAAGGAAGCGGACCCCACGGTGGTCGGAGCTGTGCAGAGCTTCACGCCACTGGACTGGAAGCGGCTCGATTGGAGCCCGAAACGTCGGAGGAAGCTGATCCTCGAGGCGGTGGACGCCGGCGTTGGAAACCAGGGGTACACGGTTCCCGTCAGGGGACCGAACGGGCAGTTCGCGGTCCTGACCATAAACAAGACGTGCACGGATCGCGTCTGGGAACGCTACATCGCCGAAACCGCCAGCGATTGGCTGCTCGTCGCGAACTTCATGCACCAGAAGGTGCTGGAGATCTTCGACGTTCGTAACGAGCAGGAATTCGCGGCGTTGTCGCCCAGGGAACGGGACGCCCTGGCGATGATCTCGTCGGGGATGAGCCGAACTCAGATCGCGGAGAACCTTAAAATCTCTGAAAATACACTTCGCGTGTATTTGGATTCAGCTCGCAATAAACTAGGCGGACTGAACATGCCCCACGCTGTCGCAATTGCGGTGCGTACAGGCATAATAAACATCTGATACAAATCTGAAAATCGACACGGCTGTTCATCGTCTATTCAGGTAGGCGATGACAAATCATGGGCACTGTCTTTCCCGAGGAGGGTCCACCCATGATCCGCTACGTCTATGCCCACGAACTCCACAAGTACCCGTCTCTCGTCGATCAGATGTTCCAGGATCGCGCGTCCCAGTTCAGGGATCGTATGAAGTGGGACGTCGCCGTTGATGAGAACGGTTGGGAGCGTGATCAGTACGATGCTATGGCGCCGCTCTACATCATCTATGAGCGACCCGATGGCACCCATGCCGGTTCGGGCCGCCTGATGCCGACCACCGGCCGCACCATGATCGGCGAGCACTTCTCGCACCTGACCGACGGCGTCGTGATCCAGTCGCCGACGATCTGGGAGATCACCCGCCTGTGCATCTCGCCCAGCGTGAAGTCGCGGCGCGAGGCGATGCAGGTCACAAGCTCGCTGCTGCTCGCCGGCATCGACATCGGCCTGCGCTTCGGCCTCGAGTTCTACGTCGGCGTCTTCGACGAGCCGATGCTGCGCGTCTACAAGGGCCTGGATTTCGTGCCCGACGTGATGGGCAAGTCCGGCGAGGATCGTCGCGCCATCTGCGCCGGCCTGTGGCCCTGCACCGAAGAGGTCCGGGACAACATGGCCCGCAAGGTCGAGGAGCACGAGAGCATCGCGGACGCCGCCGCCCGGGTGGAGTTCGCCGTCGGCGCCTGACCCGGACCCGCCGAAGTGAGACAGTCCACCGGTCCGCGCAGATCATCCGGGCATCCAAAGCGTCCGGCAGGAATGCGTTCGAGGATTTGTCTGGATCTCTGGGGATCCGCCTGCAGCACTTCGGTCATCTCTGTCTTCACGTATCCGGGTGCAATGGCGTTCACCCTGACGCCGCGTCCTGCCCATTCATTCGCCAGCGAGCGCGTGAGGTTGGCCAGGCCGGCCTTGCTTGCGGCGTATCCGGCCACATTCAATCCCCCCTGATCACTCAGGATCGAGGCCGTGGAGATGATGCTTCCCCTGCCCCGCTCCAGCATCGTTGTTCCGATCCGGCGACTCACTCTGAACACCGCGCTGAGGTTGACCTCCAGCACCATGTCCCACAGCGCATCGCTGTGATCCTCCGCCGGTGATCGCCGCACGATGCCG
>CAYPVZ010000563.1:0-2555 GCA_964414235.1 uncultured Rhodothermales bacterium
GCGGCGGAGCGGTCGGGAGAGGCGTCGGACATCGGGGCAGCGGGGAGGGGACCCGGAAACCTACCCCCTGCCCGACCGCTGGCGGCCGGCGCGTTCGTGCAGACCGCGGTAGCTTGCAGCAGTCGCCCTCCGCCCGATGTCCAAGCTGTCCGTCCTCGGCGAGTTCTGGCGGTTCCTCCGGGTCCGCAAGAAGTACTGGCTCGCCCCGATCGTCGTCGTCCTGGTCCTGCTCGGCCTGCTGGTCGTCTCGGTGAGCGGCAGTTCGCTGGCGCCCTTCATCTACGCGCTGTTCTAAGCGCGCCGCCTCAGAGCGCCCGCTCGAAGCGGAGGCGGTAGTCGCGGTAGGCCGCGTTGTAGCCCGCGGCGGCGACCGTGAAGCCCGACGACAGGCCCATCACGGTCATGCCCGGGTGCTTGTTGGGGAACGTGTCGAAGGCGAAGCGGACGTAGCCCATGCGCCGGGCCTCGTCCTCCATCCGCGCCAGCAGCGCCCGCGCCACCCCGAGCCGCCGCCAGCCGTCGAGCACGCCGCCCTTGGCGCTGTAGAACGTCGTGGCGGACTCCCCGTAGCCCACCTTGTAGCCGACGGGCTCGCCGCCGACCGTCGCCAGCAGCAGCGTGAGGTCCGAGCGGTCGGTGCGGAAGATGACGCGGTCGTCGCCGAAGACGGCCGCGTTGAGCCGGCGGAACTCGTCGTAGCGGTCGAGGGCGAGCCGCTCGATGGCGAGCCCGGGCGGGCCGCTCGTGCGGGGCGGCAACGGGGCGAAGTCGATCTGCATGGCGCCAGGGATCCCTGCCGAACGGTAGGGCTCAGGACGTTCCCGGTCAAGCCGAACCCGCCCCCAACTGGCGGTCGCCGTCCGGCAGCGCGGCCGGGGGCGCCTCCTCGACCAGCGACCACGGCTCGATCAGCGACTCCGGCAGGCCCGACAGAAAGCGGCTCGGCTCCGTGAGGTACTGGCCCGTCCCGCTGCGGTACTGGACGAGCGGGTAGGAGCAGTACAGCTCGGTCTCGGCGCGCGTCAGCGCCACGTAGAGCAGCCGCCGCTCTTCGTCCTCCTCCTCGGCCGTCTTGAGCGCGTAGGCCGACGGGAGCACGCCGTCCAGCGCGTGGATCAGAAACACGGCCTCGAACTCCAGGCCCTTGGCCGAGTGGATCGTCGACAGGACCAGCGGCGGCTCGTCCTTGTGGGCGCCCTCAGCTGGCTCCTGCGACCACTCGATGGGATCGAGCGCGAGCGACTCCAGGAGCGCCGTCCGCGTGCGGTGGCGCGCCGCCAGTGCCACGACGGCATCGAGGTCGGCCTCGCGCTGGGCGACGTCGTCGGCGTAGACGCGCTCGAAGACGGGGCGGTAGTAGTCGAGCAGCACCTCGACCTGGGCCTCGGGCGGGAGCGTCTCGTCGCGCAGCGGCGTCAGCGCCTCGACGAGCCGCCCGACGCGCCCCCCGATCTCGGCCGACGGCACGATCTCGTCGACCGACTGGCGGAGCAACTGGACCGCCGCGCCCGCGCCGCCCCCGCTCGCCGCGGCGCCGATCCAGTCCAGCAGCCGCCGCGCCGTCTGCGGCCCGACGCCCTCGACCAGCCGCAGCGCCCGGTTCCAGGCGACGGCGTCCGCCGGGTTCTCGGCCACTCTCAGGTGCGCCACGACGTCCTTGACGTGCGCGGCCTCGGCCAGCTTGAGCCCGCCGAACTTGACGAACGGGATCTTGCGGCGCGTCAGCTCGGCTTCGAGGGCGTACGAGCACCAGCCGGAGCGGAAGAGGACCGCCATCCGGTTGAGCGGTGTGCCCGCCTCGCGCTTGTCGAGGACCACCTGCGCCACGAAGCGGGCCTCGAAGTCGTCGTCGGGCGCGGCCACCAGCGCGGGGAGGTCGCCGCCCTCGCGGTGCGTGAAGAGGCGCTTGTCGTAAGTCTCGCTCGCCTCGGCGATGACGTGGTTGGCCAGGTCCAGGATGGGCTGCGTGCTCCGGTAGTTGTGCTCCAGCTTGAGGACCGTCGCGCCGGGGTAGCGCGCCGGCACGTCGAGGATGTGCCCCACGTCGGCGCCGCGGAAGCGGTAGATCGACTGCGCGTCGTCGCCCACCATCATCACGTTGCGGTGGACCGACTGGAACTGCTCCACGAGGTCGGCCTGGAGCGCGTTGACGTCCTGGTACTCGTCGACGAGGACGTGGCGGCACCGCCCGGCGACCTGCTGGCGGACGTCGTCGTGGCGGCGGAGGAGGCCGAGCGTGAGCGCGAGCAGGTCGTCGTAGTCCATGACGCCGGTCTCGCGCTTGGCCGTCGCGTAGGCCGTGCGGAGACGCTCCAGCGTGGCGAGGTGCTCGGCATACTGCGGGTAGCCCTCGGCGACGACCTCGTCCAGCCCCAGCCCGCGATTCGTGGCGGACGAGAACATCGCCAGCAGCGTCCGCTTCTTCGGGAACCGCTTGGGGAGCGTGTCCAGCCCGAGCCGCGTCCGGGCGAGGTCGATCACGTCGGCGGCGTCGGCCGTATCGAGGACGCCGAACCGCTTCGGGAAGCCTATCCGGTCGGCGTGGACGCGCAGGA
>CAYPVZ010000564.1:0-2551 GCA_964414235.1 uncultured Rhodothermales bacterium
CGTACCAGCCGAGCGCCGCGTCGAGGCGGTCCGCCAGCGCGGCGGGCGTCCAGACGACCGAGAGCGTCTGCGTCGTCCCGTCGTGTGTCTTCGTTCGCTGGCTGTCGCGGACCGGGTTGGCACACGGGCCGTCGGCGTCAGCGACGCAGAGGAGGCCGGCGAGGCGGATTTCCTGGCCGCTGGCGTTGAAGACGTACGCGTCGTCCGGCCCGGCCACGACGATGCGGAGCGGCGCCGTCGCGCGGCCGAGGTCGACGACCGAGATCGGCAGGCCGCTGTGGAGCGAGACGGCGTTGCAGCCGTCCACGGCCGCATTGATCGGGCTCAGGAAACCGTCCTCGGCCGCCTTGACGAGGTACTCCGAAGCCGGCTTGCCGCGGCCCGTCGGCTTGTAGCCGTCGCGCCGCAGGAGGTCGCGCACGGCCGCGCGGACCTCTTCGGAGCGCTGGAGGGGCGCCGGTCCATCCAGGCGCAGCGCGGCGCTGGCGGCGGTCGGCGTCGGGACGTCCGCCAGCGGGGCGGGGTAGGTGGCGCGGAGCAGGCCGACGCGGAGGCCGTCGATGACGGCGACGGAGGTGCGGAGGTCGTCGAAGCCGTTCATCTAGACGGTCTCGGTGGGCTGGCCGAAGGCTTCTCCCTTGCCGGGCAGAGCGTCGGCGGGAGGCGCAGTCGTCACCTCATAGGTGAGGGTGTAGGTCCCCGTCTCGCCCGGGGCGAACGACGTGACGCGGAGGTCCCACGTCCCGGTCTCATCGGCCTGCAGCACCATGCGCGTCTGAGCCGTGTTGCCCTCTTCCGAATCGTCCAGGTCCGACTGCTGCGCGCTCGGCCCGATCACGATGAGGTAGGGATCGAGCCCGAGGGCGTCGACCTGGACGCTCAGCCACTCGCCCCGCTCCATCGAAAAGACGTACGAGTCGATGTACTCGCCCGACGGCAGCGTCTGGTCGCTCGCTTCGAGGACGCCGGCCTCGGTGACGGGACCGGCCGGACCCGACTGGCAGGTTGTGAGGAGGAGGAGAGCGAACAGGAGGGGCCGCATGACTGGGGGGGCGGACGCCGAACCTACGCCCCGCACCCGGTCACGGCATGACGTCCGGTGGGACGGTCTCGTCTGTCTCCTCTTCCGGAGCCTCGAAGAGGCCGGTTTCGGAAAAGACCCCATCGAAGAAGCCCGAGCTGTCGAAGTCGCCGTCCTCGGCGCCCATCGCGATCGCGTCCAGCACGAGCGCGTTGAGGTCGCCGCTCACCTTGGTGAGGACGAGGTCGTCCTCGGCGAGCGTGATCGCCAGCAGGTCGGTGATGACCTGGTCTCGCTCGCGCTCGCGGTAGAGGACCCAGACGGCTGCGTCGGCGTCGCGGACGGTGACGAGGGGGTACCACCCGTCGGCCTCGTAGGCGTCGAGGGCGGATGGACGGCCGATGGAGCGGGCGTCGAAGTCACCTGAAAGCGGGTAATGGGCCACCTTCACCGAGCGGACGTGCCCGGCGAGCTGCCGGAGCGGTCGGGTCGACTCCGGCGCGACGAGCCGGGTGAGGAACCGGCTCGTCCCGATGGTGCCCCTCCCGAAGGCGACGGCGAAGCCGCGCCCGACCTCCGTGCCGGGCTGGCGCTCCACATCGCGGGCGATCTCGCGGCCCATCCGGCCCATCTCGACCGAAACGCAGCCCGTGAGCGGCGCCGCGGCGAGTGCTAGGAGGAGGAGGACTCTAGTCATTGTCGACGTCGATATCGATATCCAGGTCCACATCCGCGTCTTCGTCGATGTCGACGTCGACATGGGCGAACCGGCGGCTCAGGTTGGCGACCTGAGTCGGGTCGATGATTCCGTCGATGAACACGAAGATGGCGTTCTCCTCGTCCTCGTCGACCGCCATCACGGCCATGCCGTTAAACATCTCGCCATCGTCACGGACGTAGATCCAGACGTCGCCCTCCTCGTCCTCGCCAGGCAGCGAGCGGACGCGGACGAGCGTCATCCAGCCGTCCCGCTCCATCCGCCGGCCGAGCTCGGAGAACTGCTCGACGGCGAGCCCGTGGCGGTCGGGCGTGGTGGGGTAGATGCGGACCGTGACGCCGCGCAGGCCGTCCATGAGGGCCGCGGCGGCGGGGTCGTCCTCGGCGGCGGCGGCGGACGCGAGACGGAGGAGCGAGCCGCGCAGGTTGACCTCGACGCGCGGTTCGATGTCGAAAAGGGCGTCGAGCTCACCCGGGCTGATGGGTTGCTGCGCGGAGGCAGCGGGAGCGAGCGCCAGCAGGGCGCCGAGCAGGAAGGCTTTCATGGAGGCGGTGGTTAGAACGGGAGGGCAGTATCGAGGGTGGTGCCGAGGTCGCCGGCTTCGTCGCGGAGCGCGTCACGCGCGTCGGACTGGGCCTCGGCGACGAGGCGGAAGGCGAGGGCCAGCTCCTGGGCGGCCTGTTCGATCTCGGCGGGCGTGGGCTTCGTCGCCCTCTCCGGCATCGCTGTGCTCGGCGACATGGTGCTCGCCGCGCGCATTCAGCAACTGCTCGATCGAGGCCAACCCATGCGCGAGGCGCTTGAGGGCGCGG
>CAYPVZ010000565.1:0-2547 GCA_964414235.1 uncultured Rhodothermales bacterium
CCCATCCACGACGCGACGTGCACGTCGTAGGTGGCGGTGTGGACGAAGGCCTGGGCCGCCAGCGCCTTGCGCTGCTCGAGGGTGAAGCCGCCTGAGCGGACCGCCTCGAGGGCGGCGTCGCGGCCGGCCGTCTGCGCGCGGGCGGCGCCGCCCGCCAGCGCGGCCGGGAGGGGGAGGAGCACGCGGGGCGTCATGCGTCGGGGGACGGCGTGCCGGCTCGCGCCAGCAGCCCGTCGAAGAGGACGGTCGTGATGAGGTCGGCGGTCTGGTCCGGCGCCATCGGGGGCGGAACCGGTAGGCCGTTCGGAGCGCAGTGAGCTGCGGCGTGGGCCATGAGCACGCCGCGGATGTTGCCGATGAGGAGGTGGGCCACGGCCACGTCCGGCAGCGGGCGCAAGGCACCGCTCGCCTGCGCCCGCCCGACGGCGGACGTCACGGCCTCTGTGAACGTGGCGAACAGTTCGACCATACGCGCCATCCGCTCGGGGTCGTGGAAGGCGCGCGGGCCCTCAGCCATGAAGAGCCGAAGGACCGACCCGTTGGCCTCGAAATGCGCCAGCAACTCGCCGATGAAGTCGCGGAAGGCGGCCCGCGCCTCGGTCGGCGTCGCCAGCGAGCGCGTCTGGGGGAGCGTTGCCTCGACGACGGCGTGGAGCCCGCGCACGACGCGCTCTTCGAAGAGGGCCTGGTACAGCTCGTCCTTGCCGCTGGGGAAGTAGTTATAGAGCGTGCCCTTGCCGAATTCGGCCCGCTCGGCGATTTCGTCGAGCGTTGCTCCGTCGAACCCCTTCTCTCCGAACACGGCGAGCGCGGCGTCGAGCATGGCGAGGCGGCGGGCCCGCCGCTCGCGCTCGCGGCGGCCGAGGAGAGCCGGATCGTCGGTGTCTGTGGTCTGCAAAGTGGCCGGGGGGTCAGGAGGTGACCGGTCGGTCACTTCTGGAACGTGGGCGTCGTAACGGGGACTCGAACGGAGGGTTGCACCGGGTTCGGTTAAGAGAAAACAAAGGGGCGCGGCTGACAGGTGCCGGTCACGTGTGCAGCTAATGACTGCGGCTGGCCGGTGCCACGCCTATCCCAAGGAGACGCGGAAGCGCGCCCTGGTTAGTTCCACGAGAGGGTTTTCCGGCTGGCGGATCCCCGAGGCTCCATTTGCATCGATGCTCTCACGAGACGATCCACGAAAAAGCCCGCCCCAGCGCCAGGCTGGGGCGGGCTCAGAAGGAGGGGGCGGGAAGCCGTTACACGTATGCGTCCATTCCATGGACGCCGAGGAAGTCGACGACGTCCTTGACCTTCTGGGCCTGCTCGCGGTGGCACACGAGGACCGCGTCGCCCGTGTCCACCACGACGGCGTCCTCCATGCCGTCGAGGACGAGGAGGCGGCCGTCGGCGCTCCGCGCGAAGCTGCGGGCTGTGTCCTGGAGGATCACGTTGCCTTCGGCCCGGTTGCCCGCGTCGTCCTTCTCGGCCAGCTCGTGCACGGCCCGCCAGTCGCCGACGTCACTCCAGCCGAACGAGCCCGGCACGACGAGCACCCGGTCGGCCTGCTCCAGGATGCCGTAGTCGATGGAGATCTTGGGGCTCCGCTCGTAGGCGGCCTCGATGGCCTCGGCCTCGCCCTCGGTGCCGAACACGTCGACGAGTGGGGCGAAGAGGCGGTGGACCTTCGGGAGGTAGCGTTCGAAGGCGGCGAGGATGGCGTCGGCGCGCCAGATGAACATGCCGGAGTTCCAGAGGAAGTCGCCCGCGTCGAGGAAGCGCTCGGCCGTGTGGAGGTCTGGCTTCTCGGCGAACGTCAGGACATGGTGCGCCTGCGGCTCGTCGGAGAGGTCGTCGACGATGCCGTCGGTGTCGCCGTCGGCGTCGAACTGGATGTAGCCGTAGCCCGTCTCGGGGTGCGTCGGGCGGATGCCGATAGTGACGAGCGGGTACGTCTCGTCGGTCTTGGTCCGGGCGGCCTCGACGGCGACCTTCAGGACCTCGTGGAAGCGGCCCACGTTGGCGATGAGGTGGTCGGCCGGGAGGACGACCATGGTTGCGTCGGGGTCGCGGGCGAGGAGCTTGGCCGCCGCCAGCGCGATGCACGGTGCCGTGTTGCGGGCGACGGGCTCGCCCAGGATGTTCTCAGGCGGGACGGCCGGCAGGTGCTCCTGCGTCTTCGTCGCGTAGTCGGCATGGGTGACCACGTAGACGTCCTCGGGCTCGACGAGCGGCTGGAGCCGGGCGAAGGTGTTCTGGATGAGCGACGCGTCGCCGAAGACGTCGAGGAACTGCTTGGGGTGGGCGCGTCGGCTGCGCGGCCAGAACCGGCTGCCGATGCCGCCGGCCATGATGACGGCGTAGAGGGACATAAGGAGAGCAGAGGGGAATGCGAGGTCGGCCCAGCGTTGCGGCGGCGAGCGGGACGCCCGGGTGAGGAGGCGCCCGGCTGGCGGCCGCGTGGGGCAGGGCTGAGACGGCGGGGGACGCCTCCGGTTCACGTTTGATATGGCTCCACGGCACCGGCGGCGTTCTGTCCTAGATTGACGCTCCGCCTTTCCCCCAGCC
>CAYPVZ010000566.1:0-2541 GCA_964414235.1 uncultured Rhodothermales bacterium
CTCATGGGCTCCGCCGACGTCGTCCCCGGCGTCAGCGGGGGCACGATGGCCCTCATCGTCGGCATCTACGAGCGGCTCATCGAGTCCGTCCGCGAGGGGCTCGCGGCGCCGGCCTACCTCGTCGCCGGCCGCGTCCGCCAGATGCGCGCGGCGCTGGCCGCCGTCGACTGGGGCCTCGTCGTCCCGCTGGCGCTCGGCATCGGGACCGCGCTCGTGCTCGCCTCGGGCGTCATCCCGGACCTGCTGGAGCGCTACCCGGAGCGCTCGCGCGGCCTCTTCTTCGGGCTCATCGTGGCCTCCATCGCCATCCCGTGGCAGGCCCTCGACCGCAAGACGTGGGTCGAGGGCGCGACGGCCGTCGTGGCGGCCGTGCTCGCGTTCGTGCTCGTCGGGCTGCCCGCGCTGGCGCCGGCCGAGGACCCCGGCGCGCTCCGCATCTTCCTCTCGGCCTCCGTCGCCATCTGCGCCATGATCCTGCCCGGCGTCAGCGGCTCCTTCCTGCTGCTCGCGCTGGGCATGTACGAAGTCACGCTGGAGGCCGTCCACGGCCGCGACCTCGGCTACGTCGCCATCTTCGCCGCCGGCGCGCTCGTCGGCCTCGGGCTCTTCTCGCGGCTGCTGACGTGGCTGCTCGCCGAGAAGTCGGACCTGACGATGGCCGCGCTCGTCGGGCTCATGGCCGGCTCGCTGCGCGCTCTCTGGCCCTGGCAGGGCGACGACCGCCAGCTGCTCGCGCCCCAGGGCGACGTGCTCGCCGTCGTCGGGCTGGCGGTGCTCGGCCTCGTGGTCGTCGCCGGGCTGATGTGGGTCGCCGCGCGCTACGTCCGCCCGCCCGAGCTGGCGGAGGCCGCCGAGGAGCGCGCCGAGGACATCGAGCAGCGCGCCGACGCGCGGCACGGGAGCTAGCCCGTCGCCTCGGCGAGCGCGCGCCCCGCCGTCCGCCCCGAGAAGAGGCAGCCGCCCAGGAAGGTCCCTTCCAGCGAGCGGTAGCCGTGCATCCCGCCGCCGCCGAAGCCCGCCGCCTCGCCCGCGGCCCACAGCCCCGGCACCGGCGCCCCGTCCCCGCCGAGCGCCCGGCCCGAGAGGTCCGTCTCCAGCCCGCCCAGCGTCTTCCGCGTCAGCACGTGGAGCTGGACGCCGATCAGCGGCCCCGCCTCGGCGTCGAGCAGCCGGTGCGGCGGCGCGACACGGATCAGCTTGTCGCCCAGGTACTGACGGGCGTCGCGGAGCGCCGCGATCTGGCCGTCCTTCGTGAAACCGTTCGCCAGCTGCGCGTCGCGCGCCTCCACCTCGCGCCGCACCCGCGCCGCGTCCAGCAGCGGCTCCGGCGTCAGCCCGTTCATCTTCTCCACCAGCGCGTCGAGCGTGTCGGCCACCACGAAGTCCGCCCCGCGCTGCATGAACGCCTCGACGGGCGGCGGCGCGCCGGGCCCGAGCCGCCCCAGCAGCCCGCGGACGCTCCTGCCCGTCAGGTCCGGGTTCTGCTCCGAGCCCGAGAGCGCGAACTCCTTCTCGATGATCCGCTGCGTGAGCACGAACCACGAGTGGTCGTGCCCCGTCGTCCGGAGGTGCGCCAGCGTGCCGAGCGTGTCGAAGCCCGGGTAGAGCGGCGCCGGCAGCCGCCGCCCCAGCGCGTCCAGCCACAGCGACGACGGCCCCGGCAGGATGCGGATCCCGTGGCGGCTCCACACCGGCGCGTAGTTGCGGATGCCCTCCACGTAGTGCCACATCCGGTCCGGGTGGATCACGCGCGCCCCCGCCGCCTCGGCGTGCCCCAGCATCAAGCCGTCCGTCGAGTCCGGCACGCCACAGATCATCGCCTCGGGCGGCGTGCCGAGGCGGGCGGGCCAGTTCTGCCGGACCAGGTCGGCGTTCGCCCCGATGCCGCCGGACGCCACCAGCACGGCCGGCGCCCGCAGCGCGAAGTCGCCCACGACCGCCCGGCTCGACGGCGCCCCGCGCTCGGCGTCGCTCTCCGCAAGCCGATCCCCCTCGACGCCCACCACCGCCCCGCCCTCCACCGTCAGGCCCGTCACGCGGTGGCGGAACCGGAACGCCAGCCGCCCCGACGCCTCAGCCGCCCCCGCACGCTCGACGAACGGCGCCAGCAGGCCCGGCCCCGTCCCCCACGAGATGTGGAACCGCGGCACCGAGTTACCCGGCCCCGACGCCAGCCCCCCGCCCCGCTCGGCCCACCCCACGACCGGGAAGAACCGCACCCCGAGCCCGCGCAGCCACGCCCGCTTGTCGCCGGCCGCCCAGTCCACGTAGGCCTCCGCCCACCGGCGCGGCCACGCGTCCTCGGGCCGGTCGAAGCCCGCCGTGCCCCGCCAGTCCTGCCACGCCAGGTCGCGCGAGTCGCGGATGCGCATCCGCCGCTGCTCGGGCGAGTCCACGAAGAACAGCCCCCCGAACGACCACCACGCCTGCCCGCCCAGGCTCTGCGCCGGCTCCTGGTCCAGCACCACGACCCGGCGGCCGGCGTCGGCCAGCTCGGTGGCGGCGACCAGCCCGGCCAGGCCGGCCCCCACGACGACGACG
>CAYPVZ010000567.1:0-2540 GCA_964414235.1 uncultured Rhodothermales bacterium
GCTCGGTGGACTGGTTCCCCGTCGTGATCCCGCTCGTCTGGATCGTCGGGACGCTCGCGCTGGCGACGTACCTCACCAGCCGCCCGTCGGCCGAGGAGCCGGCGGAGCCCGCCATCGCCGCCTTCGAGAACTAGGACCCATGCGCACGCTGACTTCGTCGACCTTTCGGTTCTCTCTGCTTCTCGTCCTGCTGGCGGCCCCGCTCGCGGCCCAGGACGTCGTCTCCGTCGAGCCCGCGGCGCCGGTCCGCGGCGAGCCGGTCCGTGTCACGTTCTCCGCGCCCGTCGACACGGTCCGCGTGACGTACCGGCCGGGCGCGCTCTCGGCGCACACCGAGACGTTCACGCCCGGCGCGGCCTCGTTCGAGTTCACGCCCGAGCGAGCCGGCGTCGTCTCCGTCGCGGCCGGCGACGCCACCAAGAGCCTCTCGGTCCGCTTTAAGGAGGCCCCGCTGGGCGGCCTCGTGGTGATGGTCCTGGCCGGGCTCATCCTGTTCGGCGGCGCCGCGATCTCGCTCCGCGCGCTCCTAGCCGACGGCCACAAGATCGAGATCGACCCCACGCTCCGCCCCGACACGTGAGCCGGGCGCTCGGCCTCGCGGCGCTGGCGATGCTCGCCGCCAGCGCCGCCGTCGCTCAGCCGGTCGCGGCGCGCCTGGAGGCCGCCCGGCCCGCCGGCTGGGAGCCGCTGGCCGCCGCGCGCGACACGACGACGGCGCCGCCGGAGGCCTGGATCGCCCGCGACAAGGCGCTCCACCTGAGCGCCTCGTTCCTGCTCACGCTCGCCGGCCAGTACGTCCTGACGGACAAGACGGCGATGGACGACGGCGACGCGCTCCCGGTCGCGGCCGGCGCCGCGCTCGCGCTCGGGCTGGCGAAGGAGGTCGCCGACAGCCAGCGGCCGCGTTACCCGCACTTCTGCTGGCGCGACCTCGTCGCCGACGCGGCCGGCGTCGCGCTGGGGGCGCTCGTCGTCGCGCTGTAGGAAGAATCGGCGGCAGACCGACCATTCGGGCGCGGGTGCCGTTAACCTGTCCCTCCGGCCTCCCCCCACCGCGCCAGCGACGGCGCAGCCAGCCTCGTGGACAAACCGCGCGACCACTGCGGCATCGTTGGTGTCTTCAACCACCCCGACGCCGCCCGGCTCACGTACTTCGCCCTCCACGCCCTCCAGCACCGCGGCCAGGAGTCGGCGGGCATCGCGACCAGCGTCTACGACGAGACGAAGACGCGCAAGGTGATGCCGGTGCTCAAGGACTTCGGCCTCGTGCTCGACGTCTTCGACGACGAGGCCGTCTTCGAGGACACGCTCGTCGGCGACTCGGCCATCGGCCACACGCGCTACTCGACCTCCGGCAGCGCGACCAACCCGGCCAACATCCAGCCCTTCGTCGTCCACGACCGCGAGGGGCACTTCGGGCTGGCGCACAACGGCAACCTCTCCAACGCCCGCGCCATCCGCGAGCGACTCGTCGAGAAGGGGACCCTGTTCTCGTCGTCGTCGGACACCGAGCTGATCCTCCACCTCGCCGCGCAGAGCACCGAGCAGGGGCCTGTCGCCCGCATGGTCGACGCGCTCCACCAGTGCGAGGGCGCCTTCTCGCTCGTCATCCTGACCGACGACGTGCTCATCGCGGCGCGCGACCCCAACGGCTTCCGCCCGCTCGCGCTCGGCCGCCTCGACGCGCCCGGCCGCGAGCACCCGGCCTGGATGGTCGCCTCCGAGACCTGCGCCTTCGACATCGTCGGCGCCACCTACGTCCGCGACATCGAGCCCGGAGAGATCCTCGTCATCGACCGCCAGGGCATCGAGCGCGACGGCGCCCACCTCGCCGACGGGAGCCGCCTCGACGGCGTCTGCCTGCCGCGGCCGGCCGGCGTCAGCCCGTGCATCGTCGAGTACGTCTACTTCTCGCGGCCGGACTCGAAGGTGTTCGGCGCCACCGTCGACAAGGTCCGCCGCAAGATGGGCAAGCGGCTGGCGCACGACGCGCCGGTCCCCGACACCGATGGCAAGCGCCCGCTGGTCATGGCCGTCCCGGACTCCTCCAACACGGCCGCCGTCGGCTACGTCTCGGAGTCCAACAAGATGGGCCACCGCTGCAAGTACGACATCGGCCTCATCCGCAACCACTACGTCGGGCGGACCTTCATCTCGCCCGGCCAGTCGACGCGCGAGCAGCGCGTGCGGACCAAGTTCAACCCCATCGCGGGCGTGCTCAAGGACCGCGTCGTGGTCATGGTGGACGACTCGATCGTGCGCGGCACGACGGCCCGCCAGCTGGTCCGGATGGTCCGCGAGGCCGGCGCCAGGGAGGTCCACTTCCGCTCCGCCAGCCCGCCCGTGATGTGGCCGTGCTTCTACGGCATGGACTTCCCGTCGCGCGAGGAGCTGGCGGCCAACAAGCACGGCTCGGTCGACGCCATCGCCGAGTGGCTCGGGGTCGACTCGCTGGGCTACCTCTCGGTGGAGGGGATGCTCGACGCCGTCGAGGAGGCCCACGAGAGCCGCGACCGGTACTGCCACGCGTGCTTCTCGGG
>CAYPVZ010000568.1:0-2539 GCA_964414235.1 uncultured Rhodothermales bacterium
CATCGGGGCGCGTAGGCCGGGCTCTGCCTCCGCCCCGATGCTCGTCCTCCCGTCCCGCTGGCGGCGCACGCCGGCACCTCGTCCGCTCGGTGCCCGCGTCGCCGTCGTCCGTCGCCCGCGCGCGGCACGATGGGCGGCAGCGGCCCACGTCACGCCGCCCATCCGGCGCGTGATGGAGCACGTCGAAGTCCACGTCGGCGAGATCCGGACGCTTGACGAGCTGGCGGAAGTCGCCGGGCTGAGCCGGTTCCACTTCGCGCGGCGCTTCCGCGACGAGACCGGCGAGCCGCCGTGGGCCTTCGTCCGGCGCAAGCGGGCCGAGCACGCGCGGCGCCTTCTCGAAGAGGGTCACGCCCCGGCCGAGGTCGCCTTCGAAGCCGGCTACGCCGACCAGGCCCACCTCACGCGCGACCTCCGCGAGCGGACGGGCCGGACGCCCGGCGCCCTCCGCAACGCCGCCGACGCGCGCCGCCAGCGCGACGAGAGCAAGAACGTTCAAGACGCGGTGCCGGTCGAGGCCTGAGGTTGGCGGTCCCCTCCACCGACCGCCATGCCCGAAGATCCCGACGAGACCGGCGCCCCCGTCGTCCTCCCCTCCCCCGTCTCCCGCCGCGTCGACGACGCGCTGTTCGAGTCGCGCACCGTCATCATCAGCGGCGGGATCGACCAGGACCTCGCCGGCTCCGTCATCGCCCGGCTCACGGCGCTGGCGGCGGTCTCCGACGACGACATCACCGTCATCGTCAACTCGCCCGGCGGCCACGTCGAGTCCGGCGACACGATCCACGACTTCGTCCGCTTCGTGACGCCGCGCGTACGAATGCTCGGGACCGGGTGGGTCGCGAGCGCGGGCGCGCTGATCTACGTGGCCGTCCCGCGCGAGGACCGCTTCTGCCTGCCAAATACGCGCTTCCTGCTCCACGAGCCGTCCGGCGGCGTCCGCGGCGTGGGCAGCGACATCGAGATCGAGGCCGACCAGATCCTCCGGATGCGCGAGCGCCTGAACCAGATTTTTTCCAGGCAGACGGGCCAGCCGATCGAGCGAATCCGCGAGGACACGCGGCGCAACTTCTGGCTCGACGCCGAGGCCGCCGTCGCATATGGACTCGCCGGGAAGATCGTAGAGTCGCCGACGGAGATGGTCTGACCGCTGAAACTCGCCAGGAAACGGCCGTACGTTGGGGACGTGCCCGCCGGCCGGGGAAGGCCGGGGGCGCGCCTGCATGACCCGCCTCACCTTTGGCTTCCGGCTTCTCGCCGTGCTCGCGCTCGTCGTGAGCACGCAGAGCGCGCTGGTCGTCCGGGTGATGTTCGAGGCCCGGCAGGAGTGGATCGCCGAGCACCTCTGCGAGAACCGGAACCACCCGGAGCGGAAGTGCAACGGCATGTGCTTCCTTCGGCGCCAGATGCAGGCGCACGACCACCATGGCGAGGACTCCGGCCCCACGGCCGTGATGCCTGCGCCGGTGTTCGTCGCCCTGGTGCTGCCCGCCGCGACGGTCCCGCCCGACCACTGGCGGGACTCATCGGCGCCGACGCCCGCGCCGCTGCTGGCCGCCGCCTGCGGGGCGCCCGAGGGCGTCTTCCACCCCCCGAGGCTCGGGTAGAGACCGCCGCCCCGTCCCTGGAACAGGGTCGACCACGATGTCCGCGTTCTGCGCGCGGGCGCGTGTGGACGTCCCGCCGGACGAGGCGAGCGACGTGGTTTGGCCGCGCGTGCGGCCTGTCTCTTCCCCCCTTCTGCCTCTTCCCATGTTTCGCACCCTCCGGGGCGCCGCGCTCGTCGCGCTGGCGCTCCTCCTCGGGCCGTTCGCCACGGCCCAATCCTCCCATGTCGTCTCCGGCCGCGTCCTCGACGACGTCACCGGCGACGTCCTCCCCGCCGTCACCGTCCTCGTCGAGGGGACGACCGTCGGCACCGCCACCGACACCGAGGGGCGCTTCCGCCTCGTCCTCCCCCGCGCCGAGGCCACGCTGACGGTCTCGTTCGTGGGCTACCGCTCCGAGCGCGTCGTCGCGCGCGCCGGCGCCGACGTCACGGTCCGGCTGGCGCCGGTCACGACCGACCTCCAGCCCGTCGTCGTCAGCGGCAGCCGGACGGCGCGGGCCCGCGCCGAGTCGCCGGTCGCCATCGCCGCCATCTCGGCGGCCGACCTCCAGGCCACGCGCCCGAACCTCCTCGCCGACGCGCTCAACCGCTCGCCCGGCGTCTTCATGGCCGACCTCGGCAACGAGCAGCACGCCATGTCGATCCGCCAGCCGATCTCGTACAAGCCGTTCTACGTCTATCTGGAGGACGGCGTCCCGATCCGCCCCAGCGGGATGTTCAACCACAACGCGCTGATCGAGGTCAACATGGCCGCGGCCGAGCAGATCGAGAGCGTGCGCGGGCCGGGCTCTGCGCTCTACGGGGCCGGCGCCATCGGCGGCGCCGTCAACGTCTCGACGCCGACGCCCGGCCTCGCGCCCACGGCCGAGGCCAGCCTCCGCGCCAACGGCGACGGCTACGGCCGGGGCGACCTCGAAGCCTCCGGCACCG
>CAYPVZ010000569.1:0-2537 GCA_964414235.1 uncultured Rhodothermales bacterium
GCGTCGCGAGCGCATGGGTCGGGGCGTCTGGTGAGGTAGGACCCGTCAGACGCTGGCGGGCGCTCAATGTCCTCGCCTGCGGCGCTCACCAAACAGCTTCTAAGGACGACACACCCGACCCGTACTCGACCATCCGAGCTCCATTTGCAAGGAGTCCCCTCTGCACGTGAACCACTGCGCTGGGAGACTGCGGATCTCCCCAATGCAAGGGGCTCTTTAGAACCCGCGGCGCAGACGAGAGTCCGACCCGCTCCCCAGGTTCGTCAGCGGCCCCGTCTCGGTCATCGTCGCGGCCGTTGGGGAGCACAGGGAGCCCTCGCAGGATCTGGACGCCCCACGCCGGCGGGGTCTCTCCATACCCATACGGGCCGTCATACTCGTCGCTGTTGTAGACGTAGACCATCTGGCGGAGCGTGTCCGTCGCGATGTAATCGTCGGAGGCGTCTCCGAGGTCGGGGTCGGACCAGAGGCTGAATCGAAGGCTGTCGATGGCACGTCGCGCCGGTTGATGACGACGTAGCGGAGGAAGAGAATGGGCTGGAGTTGCTCGTCGCTGAGCCGCACCGAGGGGGACGTCTCGTAGGCGAACGCGAACGCCCAGACCTCAACCCCCAGTGGCGCGGTGCTGCTGTCGGCGTACGCCGTATGCGCATTCCCGGCGTCGTTCATGACCTAGAACGCGGCCACGTCGCCCACGACTTGAGGACGATCGCCCCCGGCCAGGTTGAACGTCGCCGGGTCTCCATCCCCGTCGACCGTGGGAGCCCCCAGTTCCTGCGGCCACTCCAGAAGGTCGAGCGCCGTTCGCTCCTGCGCCTCGTACTGTTCGACATCTTCCCGAGTGACGACCCAAATGCGGTCGTACGCGGAGCAATCCGCGGGTGGGTCCTCAGCATTCGCCAGTGGACCCGGCCAGAAGTCGTTGACATCGAACAGGGACCCCGTCACCCGGAGCGAGTCACCGACGTACCCGCTGAGCAAGGCTGACCGGCGTATACCGGCGACGTTCCCTCCTCCCGGGGCACCAGATATCTGGCTACGTAATCTGACAGCAAAAAAGTGCCAGTAAACAAAGGAACCCGAAGCGTAGCCGTCTCCAACGTTCGGAAAGCCGCCCCCTTCTCGCACATCCCAACCAGAACACTTTGGGCTCAAACGGGAAGGACCAGAGCGAAGGAGAACAAGTGGGAGCACGCGCGACATGAGAACCATGGAGCATTGTTCGTCCACAATACGGCTTCCGATCAAGAATCCCTTCTTTGCTGATACCCTCTGGAACGAATCCCCCCCGGGGCGCACGACCGGCGCACGGCGCGCGTAGACTCCGCGCCCGTCCCCGGACCCATGCCCGCCCTTGTCGCCGTCCTCCTCGTCCTCCTCGGCCTCGCCTCGTGCGAGCGCGCCGCCCCGGCCCCGCTGGCGGCGCCTTCCGACACTGCCCGCCTCGCCCCGCTGGCGGCGCCCGCCGACACCCTCGTCGCTTCTGACGGCGGCGGCATCGAGATGGACCCGACCGAGGTCCGCCGGCTCGTCGCCGAGGACCCGCTCTGGGCCGAGGCTCTCCGCATCCACTACGACGCCCTCGTGCTCGACGGCCACATCGACACGCCGACGCTGATGCTGGACCGCGGCTACGCCTTCGTCCAGCGCCACCGGACCGATCACGTCGACCTCCCGCGCATGGTCGAAGGCGGGCTCGACGGCGCGTTCTTCTCGATCTACGTCGCCCGGAGCTACGGAGAGGGGCCGGCGGCGACGGACCGCGCGCTGGCCATGATCGACGCCGTGCAGCGCCAGCTCGTGGCGGCGCCGGGCGCCCAGATCGCCCGGACGGCCACCGACGTCGTCCGCATTCGCCGCCAGGGCGAGCGAGCGGTGCTGCTTGGCCTCGAAGGCGGCCACGCGCTCCAGGGCTCGCCCGAGGTCCTCCGCCTGCTCTGGGCCAACGGCATCCGCTACGTCACCCTCACACACACCAACACGAACTCCTGGGCCGACGCCTCGACCGACGCGCCGCGCTGGGGCGGCCTTAACCGGCTCGGCCGCGAGCTGGTCGCCGAGATGAACCGACTCGGCGTGCTCGTCGACCTCTCGCACGTCTCGGACGACACGGCGCTCGATGCGCTGGCGGTCTCGCGCGCGCCCGTCATCCTCAGCCACTCCGACTGCCGCGCCCTCCGCGATCGCCCCCGCAACGCGCCCGACGACGTGCTCCGCGCCGTCGCCGCCAGCGGCGGCGTGGCCATGATCAACTTCTACCGCAGCTACCTCGGGCCCGGCGCCGACATCGAGACGCTGCTCGCCCACATCGACCACGCCGTCGAGGTTATGGGCGTCGACCACGTCGGCCTCGGATCCGACTTCGACGGGGTCGACGGCCTCCCGCGCGGCCTCAGCGACGTGACGCGGCTGCCGTACCTCACCTACGGCCTCCTCACGCGCGGCTACTCGGAGGCCGACATCCGCAAGATCCTCGGCGGCAACACGCTCCGCGTGCTGGCGGAGCTGTGGGCGATCGAGCTGCACCACCGCCGCGA
>CAYPVZ010000570.1:0-2534 GCA_964414235.1 uncultured Rhodothermales bacterium
GCTCGGGCACGAGCAGCGCCGTCAGCGGCCAGCCGCCGTGGCCCGTCGCCGCCAGCACGGCGACCATGTAGACCGCGTCGACGTCCGGGCGCTCCTCGCGGTCGACCTTGATGCAGACGAACGCGTCGTTGAGGGCGCGCGCCGTCGCCACGTCCTCGAACGACTCGTGCTCCATGACGTGGCACCAGTGGCACGTCGCGTAGCCGATGGACAGGAAGACGGGCACGTCGCGGCGCCGGGCTTCCTCGAAGGCTGCGTCGCACCACGACCACCAGTCGACCGGGTTCGAGGCGTGACCGAGGAGATAGGGGCTGTTGGTGTCGGCGAGTCGGTTCATGGGACGGGTACGGCCGGGCGCGGCCCGGGTGCCCGTCTTCAAATCGCGCAACACATGCCGATACCCATCGCATGACTCTCGGTCGCCTCTCGGCGCTCGTCACGGGCGCGATCACGCTGTACTCGCTCGCTCTGTTCATCGCGACGGGCGGACAAGTCGGCCGGCTCGGGATGCTGGTGGCGCCGCTCCCCGCGCTCATCGTCATCGGCCTGATGAACGAGTGGGCCGACTGGATGATCGGCGACCTCCTCGGCCGCACCGGCACCGACGCCGACGTGGAGCGCCAGCTCGGCGAGGCCCTCGAGGCGGGCCTCCCGGACGACGACGCTTATCTCCTACCGGGACTCCCGCGTCGCCCTGACGACACCTAGATCTGCCATTCGGCCCCTTCAAACGGATCGAACGCCTCTCGCCCAGGATCTCTTCGCACACAGCCTCTCCCTGACTGAATCGCCATGCGCCCGCTGCTGCTCGCTGTCACCGCTTTCGTCCTCGCCTCCTGCCGTCCGGACCTTCCTGCCAGAACAGCAGCTCTGGAAGCGGACACCGCGGCCGCGCGCGGGGAAACCTGGCACGCCCTTCGCCTCTACCGGGTAGCTGCCAGCCAGGGGGATCTGGACGCGCTCCAGACCCTAGCGAATGCCTACCAACAGGGATATGTCCGCGCGAACACCGGTTCGCCCGCACGGCATTTTCCCTTCCTCACGCTTCCGGGCCAGGGGCAACGCTGGCGGGCGCGCTACGAACAGGCGCGCGACGACCGCGCGCGATCCGGCGACCCGGCGGCACTGCTGCGCATGGCCGACGACCTCACCCACTGGAATCCGGACGCGACGGACGCTGACCGCGACTCGGCCCGCGCCATCCGCCAGCGGCTCGTGGACGCCGACTACCCCCCAGCGCTGCTCGCCCGGGCGCTCTCGATTCGAGACGACGAGTCCTCGCGCGACCAGATGCTCCGCCGCGCCGAGGCCGCCGGAAGCGCGCAGGCATGCTACCTCCGCGTTCTCTTCCGCCATTCACGCATGGTCACCGCCGCCGAGACCGCGGCCTACATCGACGACAACGAGGCCTGCCCCCCGATCCCCGGAGAGCACCCGACCCCGGGCGAGTGGATCGTCCGAAACCTCCTCGATGGGCAGAACCGCGGCGAGGCCTGGGCCACGGCGCACCTCGACAGCCTCCGCGCACTCGGCGTCTTCGAGCGGCACCCTCAGCTGGCAGCGGTCCTCGACGATGTCTCCGACGTCTGAGGCGCCTACTCGTCCTCGCCTTCGCTCTGACAGCCTGCGGCCCCTCTCCTTCCGGCCTAAGAGACTGTTTGGGGAACGGCCGGGCTGAGCCAACGAGCGTCCGTCAGCGTCTGACGGGTCCTACCTCACCAGACGCCCCGACCCATGCGCTCGCGACGCTACGGATCGGACCGGCGAGGCGAATTCGCCTCGCCACGGACGCTCAGTGGCAAGCTATCGCCCCGCTGTTCGCAGGCCACCGCCCGATCAAGCACTCCGCCCGCCGCGTCCTCGACGCCCTGCTCTACCTCGCCAAGACGGGGTGCCAGTGGCGCTACCTCCCGGACTCGTTCCCGCCCTGGCAGAGCGTCTACGACGTGCTCCGGCGCTGGATTGAGCGCGGGCTCCTCGACGGCCTGCTCCACCGACTCCGCCGGCTCGTGCGCCAGCGGGCGGGGCGGGCCCCGAGCCCATCGGTGGCCGTCATCGACAGCCAGTCGGTCAAGACGAGCCACGTCGGCGGCCCGCGCGGGTTCGACGGCGGCACGCGGGTCCACGGCCGCAAGCGGCACATCCTGACCGACACGCTCGGCCTGCTGCTGGCGGTGATCGTCCACCGGGCCGACGTGAACGACAGCCAGCGCGTGCCGCACCTGCTCGACCGAGCCCAGGGTCACGTCCCGCGCTTGGAGGTCATCTTCGCCGACGAGGGCTACGCGGCGACGCCGCCCGGGCTCGTCTGGCGGCTCTACGGGTGGGCGTTCCGGCTCGTTCGCCGTCTCGGGCGTGGGTTCGTGCTGATCCCGAAGCGGTGGGTCGTCGAGCGGACGTTCGCGTGGTTCGGGGGCTACCGCCGACTCTCGAAGGACTACGAGGCCCTGCCCGTGGTGAGCGCGGCGATGGTTCAGCTCAGTGCCATCCGGCTGATGTCGAGTCGGCTCCGGTAGCTTCCCCAAACAGTCTCT
>CAYPVZ010000571.1:0-2530 GCA_964414235.1 uncultured Rhodothermales bacterium
GGGCGGTTCAGCGCGGCGACGCCGGTCGGCGCGACCCTGCTGCGGAGCGCGGACGCGCTCGTGCTCGGGGTGGTGCTCGGGCCGGCGGCGGTGGCGCTCTACGGCGTCCCGCAGAAGCTGGTCGAGGCCGCCGAGGTGCCGGTCCGCGGGCTGGCCGGCGCGGCGTTCCCGGCGCTCGCGCGGGCGGCGCGGGCCGGCGACGGCGCCGCGCTGGCGGACCGCCTCCGCCGCGACGTGCTCGGCCTCACGCTCCTGCTGCTTCCGGCCGTCGCGCTCGGCTGGGTGTTTGCGCCGCAGGCGACGGCGCTGCTCGGCGGCGCGGCCTACGCCGAGGCCGCCGCGCCCTTCCGCTGGTTCCTCGCCTACGCGCTGCTGCTGCCGCTCGACCGGTTCCTCGGACTGGCGCTCGACGCGCTCGACCGGCCGCACCTCAACACGCTCAAGGTGGGCGCGATGCTGGGGGCGAACCTCGCGGGCGACGCCGCCGCGCTGGCCCTCGGCTTCGGCGTGACCGGCGTGGCGGCGGTGACGGTCGGGATGACGGCGGTGGGCGTGGGCGTCGGACTGTGGCTCGTGGCGCGCGAGGTGCCGCTCATGTCTGGCGCGCGCCGGCCGATTCTCCAGTCTGCGTAGCCCGTGTCTGCCGTCGTGCTCGACCTGCCCTCCGACCCCGCCAGCCGAACGAGGCAGGCGGCTCGCCTCGCCGTCGTTCTCGGCGCGGCGGCCGTCCTCGGGCTCGTCGTGGCGAAGGGCGGGCTGCTCGCCGGGCTGGCGCTCGTGGCGCTGGCGCCGGTCTTCTTCTTCAGCCGCGCCGTCTTCCTCGACCCGCGCTGGGGCCTCGTGGCGACGCTCGTCGCGGCGTTCGTCGGCGTCGGGGTGACGCGCTACGTGCCGGCGCCGACGGGGCTGCTCGTGGACGCGTTCCTCGCGCTGACGCTGCTGGCGGTGGTCGTGCGGCCGGCCGACTGGGACGGGGGGCGGCTCCGGAACGGCGCCGTGGTGGCCGTCGCGGTGTGGATGGGGTACACCGTGTTCGAGCTGGCGAACCCGGAGGCGCGCAGCTTCGCGGCGTGGTTCTACGCGATGCGCGGCGTGGCGCTCTACCCGTTCCTGGCGGTCCCGCTGTTCCTGCTGCTGCTGCGCGACCGGCGCGACCTGGACCGGATGCTGTGGGTCTGGCTGGCGTTCTCGGTCGTCGGCGCGCTGTGGGGGGCGAAGCAGAAGCTGATCGGGCTGGACGCGGCGGAGCAGGCGTGGCTGAACGTGCCGGGCAACCTCTCGACGCACCTCCTCTTCGGCAAGCTGCGCGTGTTCTCGTTCTACTCGGACTCGGGCCAGTTCGGGGCGGCGATGGGGCACGCGGGGCTGGTCGCGATCATCCTGGCGCTGGGGCCGGAGGGGCGCGGGCGGAAGGCGCTGCTGTGGATCGCCGGGCTGCTGGGGATCTACGGGCTGCTGATCTCGGGCACGCGCGGGGCGATGGCGGTGCCGATGGTGGGCTTCTTCGTGTACTTCCTGCTCAGCGGCAACTGGCGGCTGCTGGTGGTGGGGATGGCGGCGCTCGCGCTGGTCTACGGGGCGCTGAAGTTCACGAGCGTCGGGAGCGGCATCTACGAGATCCAGCGGATGCGGACGGCCGTCGTGGAGGGCTCCGACAACGCGAGCCTGCAGGTGCGGCTGGAGAACCAGAAGCGGCTGAAGGCCTACCTCCGGAGCCGGCCGTTCGGCGGCGGCGTGGGCTCGGGCGGCTACTGGGGGCAGCGGTTCAGCCCGGGCACGTTCCTGGCGGAGCTGGCGCTGGACTCGTGGTACGTCAAGATCTGGGCGGAGCAGGGGCCCGTCGGGCTCTGGCTCTACCTCGCCGGGCTGGCGGCGCTGCTGGCGGGCGCGCTGCGGCGGCTGCTGCGGGTGCGCGACGCCGCGCTCCGCCAGCGGCTGGCGGCGCTCTTCGCCGGGCTCTGCGGCATCGTGGTGGCGAGCTACGGCAACCAGGTCCTCGGGCAGATGCCGACGGGCATCGTGGTCGCGCTGAGCCTCGCCGCGCTCTATCTCGCGCCCGTGCTGGACGCGGAGCCCGAATAGGCCCGCCTCGGCGCCGAGGCGGAGGGGGCCGGCGGCCGGCGGCCGGGCCTCCCGCGCCGGGTCGGCGCCCGCCCGAGTCCCGTCGGGACGGGTAGGGAGCCCGTCGGGACGGTTGGAGGACCCGTCGGGAGGGTTGGGAGGCCCGTCGGGACGGGTAGGAAAGCCGTCGGGACGGGTAGGGAGCCCGTCGGGAGCGCTGGCGGGACCGTCGGGACGGGTAGGGAGCGGGTCGGGACGGTTGGGAGGCCCGTCGGGAGGGTTAGAGAGCGCGTCGGGACGGTTAGGAAAGCCGTCGGGACCGTTAGGGAGCCCGTCGGGACGGGGAGGGAGCGCGTCGACGCGCCTCCCCTCGCGGTGGCGCCGAGCCGGCCCGCCGCGGGGGCGAGGCGGGGGGGGGGGGGGGGGGGCGCACCAGGCGGGGGGGTGGTCGGAAAGCCCCGGGGGGCGG
>CAYPVZ010000572.1:0-2517 GCA_964414235.1 uncultured Rhodothermales bacterium
GCCAACATCCTCGTGGGCGACAACGGCTTCCAGGGCGTCGTCATCCGCAACCGGGCGGCGCACGTGACGATCGACGCCGAGACGAGGCGTGTCACGGCCGAGAGCGGGGCGGTCATCTGGCCCGACCTCATCGAGCGCACCGTCGAGGCCGGCCTGAGCGGACTGGAGCACTACGCCGGCATCCCGTCGACGGTCGGCGGCGCGCTCTGGCAGAACCTCCACTTCCTCTCGCCGCCGCCCGAGCGCGAGCGGACGATGTTCGTCGCCGAGGTCGTCCACTCCGCCGAGCTCCTCACCGCCAGCGGCGAGCGCGTGACCGTCGACCGCGAGTGGTTCGACTTCGGCTACGACTACTCGACGCTCCACGTGACCGACGACCTCGTGCTGAGCGCGACGTTCCAGCTCGAACCGGCCGACCCGGAGCGGCTCCGCGAGATCATCGACGCCAACCTGGAGTGGCGCGGCGCGCGGCACCCGCCGCTCGACACCCAGCCCTCGGCCGGCTCCGTGTTCAAGAAGATCGACGGCGTCGGCGCCGGGCGGCTGGCGGACTGGTCCGGCATGAAGGGCGTCCGCATCGGCGGGGCCATGGTCACCGAGCGGCACGCGAACATCCTCATCAACGCGGGCGCGGTCGAAGGCCAGCCGGCGTCGGCCCGCGACGTTCGCCACCTCATCGGCTACGTCCAGGAGACCGTCGAGCGCGAGCAGGGCTACCGGCTGAGCACCGAGATCGGCATGATCGGCGACTTCGGCGACCTCGGCGCACTCCCTGCGCCAGGCTGGGAGGACGCCGACGGCTTCGTGGGGGGCGTCCCGCCGGGTGGCCATCCCGAGGCCCACCGCGACGCCGAGCGCCGCTGAGACGGGGGCGCACGGCGTGTGATCTGGCTGGCGCCAAACGAGAAGCCATCGCTACGGATCTCTTTGGTTTTCAGCCAACTGGCCGATAGGACAAGATGGAACGCCCACCGGAGAGACTGAACCGCCGGGGGGCGCCGCCAGCCGTGTGACGGCGTCCCTGGAGACCGGCCCTGGAGCCTGGCACGGGACGTGCGGCAACACGCCCAGCCTCTCTACCCATGTCCCCCCCCCCCCCCCCCCCCCCCCCCCCCCCCCCCCGGGCCCCCCCCGGGGACCCCCCCCACCACGGCCCCCAGCGGGGCCCCCGGCCAGCGCTACTGGCAACAAGAGGTCGACTACGAGATCGAAGTCGCCATCGACGAGTCGGCCCACCGCCTGAGCGGCTCCGAGACGATCACCTACCAGAACAACTCGCCGGACGAGCTGCGCTACTTGTGGCTGCAGCTCGACGCGAACATCTACGCCCCGGACGCGGACCGTCAGCTGACGGCCACCGCGCCGAACTTCGATCGCCTCCCTTACCGCTCGCTCGAGCGCATGTTGGCCTCGGCCGACTTCGACGGAAGCGTGAAGCTGACGCGAGTGGCGTGGCGCAAAGGAGAGCTCGCCCACACCGTCGTCGGCACCATGCTGCGCGTCGAGCTCCCCAAGCCGCTCGTCCCCGGCAAGCGCTTCAGCTTCGAGATCGACTGGAACTACGCCATCAACGACACCCGCACCGTCCCAGGGCGAACCGGCTACGAGCACTTCGACGATGGCAACGACATCTTCGAGATCGCGCAGTGGTTCCCGCGCATGGCCGCCTACAACGATGTGACGGGCTGGCAGCACAAGCAGTTCTTGGGCCGCGGCGAGTTCACCCTCGAGTTCGGCGACTACGACGTCGAGATCACCGTGCCCGCCGACCACCTGGTGGCCGCCACGGGCGAGCTGGTCAACGAAAAGAAGGTTCTCACGCGTGAGCAACGCGAGCGTCTCGATCGCGCGCGCGAGGCCGACGCCCCGGTGTTCATCGTGACCCCCGAAGAGGCCAAGCAAAACCAAGCCAAGGTCGCCAAGGGCACCAAGACCTGGCGTTTCAAGGCCGAAAATGTCCGCGACTTCGCCTTTGCCAGCTCGCGCAAGTTCATCTGGGACGCCCAGGGACACGACGGCCGCGCCGACGCGACGCCCGACGGCAAGGCCGACGCCGATGCCAAGCGCGAGGTGATGGCGATGAGCTTTTATCCGCTCGAAGGCGAGCGGCTTTGGTCCAAGTACTCGACCCGCGCCATCGTGCACACCCTCGAGGTGTACTCGAACTACACCTTCGACTACCCCCTACCCCACCGCGATCTCCGTCAACGGACCCGTGGGCGGGATGGAGTATCCGATGATCAGCTTCAACGGCCCGCGCCCGGAGGCCGACGGCACCTACTCGCGGCGCACCAAGTACGGGCTGATCTCGGTCATCATCCACGAGGTCGGCCACAACTACTTCCCGATGATCGTCAACAGCGACGAACGTCAGTGGACTTGGATGGACGAGGGTCTCAACACCTTCTTGCAGTACTTGGCCGAGCAGGCCTGGGAGCCCGGCTACCCCAGCCGCCGCGGCGAGCCCCGCGACATCGTCGAGTACATGGCCTCCGCCCACCAAGTGCCGATCATGAC
>CAYPVZ010000573.1:0-2508 GCA_964414235.1 uncultured Rhodothermales bacterium
TGCTGCGCTCGCTGAACCGCATGAACGACCTGATCCCCTCCTTCCGGCTTGAGGGCCATGTCCACTTCCTCGGACAGGATGTCTACGGCAAGAATGTCGATCCGGTCGTCGTTCGCCGCCATATCGGCATGGTGTTCCAGCAGCCCAACCCGTTCTCGATGAGCATCTTCGAAAACGTCGCCTTCGGCCTGCGCCTCAACGGCTTCAAGGGCGACATCAACGGTCGCGTCGAGAAGGCGCTGCGTCGGGCGGCGCTCTGGAACGAGGTGTAGAGCCGCCCGGCGCCGGACACGCTCCGGGCGATGTTCATGGCATAGACGATGAACGCGATCAGCGCGCCCGCCGTCAGCCGCCCGGCGAGCACCTCGCGCCCGCCGAACCAGAAGATGACGACGAGCGCCGTCGAGAACCCGAGCCCGACGCCGGACCAGAAGGCCGCCGTGATCCACGCCCGCCGCCGCGACGTCTCGAACAGCGCCTCGACGGCCTCGCCGTAGCGCGCGACCTCGAACGGCCCGCGCCCGAACGCCTTCACCACGCGGATCGCCCGGACCGACTCCTCGGCCACCGCCGTCGTCTCGGCCAGCCGGTCCTGGATGCTTCGCGAGAGCGTCCGCACGACCGCCCCGAACGTCCGCATGCCAAGCGCGATGGGCGGCACGACGGCGAAGATGACGAGCGACAGCCGCCAGTTCAGCGCCAGCATCAGCCCCACGGATCCGACCAGCGTGAGCCCGAGGCGGAGGGTCTCGGCGAGGTCGCTCGTCGCGGCCGTCTGGACCTTCGAGACGTCGTTGGTGAGGCGGCTGGTGATCTCGCCCGTCCGCTGGTCGGCGAAGAAGCGGAGGCCGAGCTGGTGGAGGTGGCTGTAGAGCCGCCGCCGGAGGTCCGTCACGACGCGCTCGCCGGTCCAGTCCATCAGGTAGGTCCCTGCGAAGCCCAGCGCGGCCTGCGCGGCGAACAGCCCGAGCAGCGCGAGCGCGAGCCGGTTGAGGAGCCCGCCGTTCGCCACCTCGAACACCGAGTCGAGCAGCCGCTGGAGCCCGAGCGGCACCACGAGCCCGATGGAGGTGGTGACGAGCGTGAGGAGGATGGCCGCCGCCAGCCGCCCGCGGTAGGGCCGGGCGAAGGCGAGGATGCGGAGGAGCGTGGCGCGGAGCGAGCGCGAGCGGTCGGGCATGACCGACGTACGGCCGGGCTCGCGTCGGGATTCCCCCGCTGGCGGTGCGCGCCGCCAGCGGGCGGCGGGATCGAAAAAGCCCCCGCCCCGAACACGTCGGGGCGGGGGCGGGGCCAGGGTACGGCCCGGGTCGGCCGGCGGTGGTGGGATGGGCACCGGCCTTCAGACGGAGGGGCGGCTCACAAAGCCCCTGCGTCCGTGGGATCGCCGAGAGCGGGGGGCTCACAATCCCCGCCCCCGGCGTGGAAAGAACAGGCCGGTCGGGCGCCCGAGGTGGTGAGGGGGCGCCCGGCCGAACGGTGCCAAGATGGAACGAGCGAGGCGGCTCGACCGTGGGGACCGGCTGCGGCGCGGTTGAGGGTTTCCTGATGGAACCTCTGGGATCCACGATTGGAGCCCATACGGGCGGGTCGGCCCGCGCGGGGGCCGAAAGCGTCGGGCATCCGTGGATATCCTCCGCTCCCGCGCGGCCCGGCGACCGGTCCGACGCGCAGCGCTATTCTGCCCCCCTTCCCGCCGCCCTGGCACCGACGACGCCGATGGACCCGGAGCAGCCGGCCGACCAGCCGACCGTAACCGCCCCGTTCCGCGTGGGCCCCTGGCTCGCCGAGCCCATGGCGAACCGGCTCACGCGCGGCGGCGATGTCCGGCGCGTCGAGCCGAAGGTGATGGAGGTGCTGGCGACGATGGCGGCCCGGCCCGGCGAGACCGTCACCAAGGACGAGTTCATGGCCGAGGTCTGGACCGGGACCGTGGTGACCGACGACGTGCTGGCCCGGTGCATCTCGGAGCTCCGCAAGGCCCTCGACGACGACGCCCGGGCGCCCGACTACGTCGAGACCATCCGCAAGCGGGGCTACGTGCTCATCGCGCCCGTCGAGCACGGCGTGGAGGTGGACCACGCGGCGGCCGCGGCAGGGACGACCGACGAGGGCGAGGCGCCGGCGATCACGGGGCTGGATCTCCGCCGGCCCGAGCTGCCGACGCGCGTCCGGCCCGTGGTGCTGACGTGGGTGCTGGCGGCGGCCGTCGTCGCGCTGGCGGTCGTGGCGGTCGCGTACCGGGCGGGGCTGCGGGGCGTCCGGCCGCTGGCGGCGGTGCCGGTGACGAGCTACCCCGGCGACGAGCGCGACCCGGCGCTCTCGCCCGATGGCCAGCGCGTCGCCTTCGCGTGGGACGGCGGCATCTCCGACCCCGACACCGGCGAGCGCCAGTTCGACATCTACGTGCAGCCTACGGGCGGCGGGGCGCCGGTCCGGCTCACGACCCACCCGGCCAACGACCTCAGCCCGACGTGGAGCCCCGACGGCGAGCGCATCGCCTTCGCG
>CAYPVZ010000574.1:0-2502 GCA_964414235.1 uncultured Rhodothermales bacterium
CCTTTCGCGTCCGCGGCGTCGCCGCCGGCACCTATGCCGCCCGCGTCAGCTTCGTCGGCTACGAGACGCAGACGGTCGACGCGGTCGCCGTCGCCACGGGCGAGACCGACCTGGGGACGATCCGGATGGCCCCGGCCGCCGAGGCGCTCGCCGAGGTCCAGGTGGACGCCGAGCGCCCGCCGATCCAGACCCAGATCGACCGGACCGTCTACACGACGGCCGACGACCCGGTCGCCGAGGGCGGCTCGGCCACCGACGTCCTCTCCACGCTTCCCTCGGTCGACGTCGACATTGACGGCAACGTGTCGCTGCGGGGCGCGGGCAACGTGGCCGTGTTCATCAACGGGCGCCCGGCTCCGGTCTCGGGCGAGTTCCTCGCCTCGTACCTCCAGAGCCTCCCGGCCGGCGCCGTCGAGCGCGTCGAGATCATCCCGAACCCATCGGCGGCCTTCGAGCCGGACGGCGTCGGCGGCATCATCAACATCGTCCTGAAGCAGGACGCGGACCCCGGCCTCGGCGGCACGCTCACGGCCGGCGCCGACACGCAGGGCGGCTACAGCGCGACGGGCGCACTCACCTGGGGCCGCGGCCCGTGGACGCTCGCGGCGACCTACGGCTTCCGCAACGACGCCCGCGCCGGCGGCGGCACCAACTTTCGTCGCAGCCTCTCTGCAGTTGAGTGGCGAACGCTGCACCAGGATGAATCGGAGGATCGACTTCGGACCTCGAATTTGCTCAACCTCTCGGCCGACTATGCCCTCTCACGGGCGACGACGCTCACGAGCCAGCTCCAGCTGGGCACGAGGGGCGGGGACGAGACTGAGCTGAGCAGATCCATCCGTCGTGACACGACTGAGGCTCTTGTCTCCACTATCGACCGGACGTCGAACCAGAACGAGGACGGCCGCTCGCTCGACGCCCGCCTCGGGCTTCGCCAGTCGTTCGGCGAACGCCACACGCTCGCGATTGAGGCACGTGGTCAGCTTTCGTCCGAGGACGGCACACAGGCCTACGACGAGGCGCTCATCGCGGGCGCTGGCAAGCTCGCCGCGCCCCAGCGTGTGAGCCAGGACCGGTCCGGAAACGAGGCCTCGCTCCAGGCCGACTACTCGCGTCCGATCGGCGCGCTCCGCCTCGACCTCGGCTACAAGGGCGAGTGGGAGCAGCAGTCCAGCGATCTCCTCTCGGAGTCGCTGGCGGGCGGGGCATACGTCCCGGACGTCGACCTCAACAACGCCTTCGACTACGACCAGTCGGTCCAGGCCGTCTACGGGCAGCTGGCGACCGAGGTCGGCGCGCTCGGCCTTCAGGCTGGCCTGCGCTACGAGCAGGCCAGCCGGACGTTCGACCTCCTCACGACGGACGAGGTCTCGGAGGTCGACTACGCCAGCCTCTTTCCGAGCGTGTTCCTCTCGCTCGCCCCGACCGAGGCGACGACGTTCAAGGCCAGCTACAGCCGCCGCATCAACCGCCCGCGGACGTGGGACCTCAACCCGTTCCAGTCGTTCGACGATCGGGACAACGTTCGCGTCGGCAACCCGAACCTTCGCCCCGAGTACGTCGACGCGGTGGAGCTGGGCGTGACGCAGTTCGTGCCGTGGGGCTCGCTCTCGCTCTCGCCCTACTTCCGCCACACGACCGACGTGATCCGTCGGCTGGCGACGGTCAGCGTCGACGGCGTGACGACCCGGAAGCCGGAAAACCTGGACACGTCCGACTCCTACGGCGTCGAGCTCGTCTCGTCGTTCGACAACCTGGGCGGGCTCTCCGGCTACGTCAGCCTCGAAGGCTTCCGCGTCCAGACCGACGGGTCGTCGGCCGACACGCAGCTCTCGAACGATGCCTTCGGCTGGGGCGGCCGGGCCAACGCGACCTACAAGCTCGGCGACCGGCTGGGCATCGGCGCGCTCGACCTCCAGGCGACGGTCCGCTACTCGGCTCCGATCACGACCGAGCAGGGCCACCGCGGCGCCTTCTCGTGGGTCGACCTCGCCTTCCGCCAGAAGCTCCTCGACGACCGGGCCAGCCTGACCGTCCAGCTCCGCGATCCGTTCGGCATGGCCGGGTTCAACTTCACGCTCGACCAGCCGACGCTCTACCAGGAGTTCGAGCGCGACTGGGGCGCCCAGCAGGTCGGCGTCACGTTCTCCTATGCCTTCGGCCGTCGCGAGTCGCGTCGTGACCGCCAGCCGGGCGAGCGCGGGCAGCAGGGCGGCGAGGGCGAGTTTCAGGGCGAAGGCTTCTAGCCCGAACCGGCATCGTTGTAGGCTCCCAGCCTCCCCGACCGCCCGCCTCGGCTGCTCGCCGGGGCGGGCGGTTTTTTGGCTCGACGGCCGATGGGGAGCGTTCTGCTGGGCGGAGGGGCGGTGCCTGGGGCGCTCGGCGACATCCGGGGCCCCGGTGTCGTGGTCCGGGCCTGCCGTACTGTCAGCCGGGTCTGCCGTAGTGTCGTCCGGGTGTCCGGTATCGTCGTCCGGGTGTCCGGTATCGTCGTCCGGGTGT
>CAYPVZ010000575.1:0-2498 GCA_964414235.1 uncultured Rhodothermales bacterium
GGCTGTAGGAGATGTCCGTCGTCTGCTCACCGAACGTGACGGTGTCGACGACCGCGCCGCCCGGGCCGAACAGGCCAACCTGCTCGCCGCCGCCGGACAGCTTGAAGTCGGTGTGCAGTGCCGTCGTGGTCGGCGGGCCCGCGTCCTCGTCGTCGGTCCAGACCACGAGAAAGGCGCCGGGCGCGAGCACGGTCCCGTCCGGGATGCGCCAGCGGTCGGGCTCGTCGAAGTCGTCGGTCAGGAAGAAACCGCCCAGATCGACCGGCGCGGCCGTCGGGTTGTGGAGCTCGATCCAGTCGCCGTAGTCGTCGAAGTCGGGGTCGGCCAGCGTCGCCCCGTTCGAGGCGAGCAACTCGTTGATGACGACCTGGGCGCGGGCTGGGAGCGCCGTGAGGGCGAGGAGCAGGAGGAGGGTGTAGCGGAACGGGGGCATGCGGGGCGGTTGGGAGCCAGCGCCCAACCTACCCCCGTTACGCTTGCACGAACGAAAAAGGGGCGCCCCGCATGGAGCGCCCCTCGATTCGAACTGGCGGATGCCGTGCGCCAGCCGCTAGCCGACGATCAACTGGTAGCCCGCCACGAGCGCCGCGACCACGAGGATGTTGGCGATGGCGATGGGCAGGAGGTACTTCCAGCCCAGGTTCATGAGCTGGTTGTACTTGAAGCGCGGCAGCGTCCAGCGGATCCAGATGAAGCAGAAGGCGATGAACGAGACCTTCAGCAGGAAGAAGGCGACCTGGAGCACGGTCAGCAGCGTGGGCGGCAGGGCGCCGGCCCAGGCGGCCTCCCACGGGAGGAGGTAGCCGCCGAGGAAGAGCGTCGAGATAAGCAGCGACGCGACCCATAGGTTGACGTACTCGGCCAGGAAGAACATCCCGAACTTCATACCCGAATACTCCGTGTGGTAGCCGCCGACGAGCTCCTGCTCGGCCTCCGGCAGGTCGAACGGGGCCCGGTTCGTCTCCGCCAGTGCGCAGACGCTGAAGATGATGAACGCGACCGGGTCGCGGAACCAGTTCCAGGCGAAGATGCCGGCGACCGGGTGGTTCTGGCTCTCGACGATGTCGAACAGGCTCAGGCTGCCCGCATAGAGGACGACCGAGAGCGCCGCCGCGCCCATCGCCAGCTCGTACGAGATCATCTGCGCCGACGACCGGAGCCCGCCGAGCAGCGAGTACTTCGAGTTCGACGACCAGCCCGCCAGCGTGACGCCGTAGACCGAGATCGACGTCAGCGCGAGCACCACGAGCAGGCTCACGTCGATGTTGGCGATGGCGAGACCGGTGCCGCTGGGCGTCCGCGCCCACGGAACGAGCGCGCCCGTGCTCATGGCGATGACGACCATCAGGACCGGCGCCAGGCTGTGGATGAACGCGTTGCCCTGCGTCGGGACGATGTTCTCCTTGAACATCAGCTTGAACACGTCCGCAAACGACTGGAACAGGCCGGCCGGGCCGACGCGGTTCGGGCCGTTGCGCTCCTGGATGAACGCCGACACCTTCCGCTCGGCGTAGACGAGCATCGAGGCGACGACGAGGAAGAAGTTGAGCATCAGGAAGATGACGATCGGCAGATCGAGCACTTCCCAGACGGCGACGACGGCGTCCATTCGGAGTTCGGGATTCAGAAGTCAGGGTACGCAGACCCTGAGGGCGGTGCCCGACTGGCGACGCGTGCCGCCAGCCGAGCGTCGGGTACGCTAGGCGGAGGCCTCGGCCTCGGCGGTTTCGAGGGGGACGCCGAGGAAGGCCATCGCGCCGTGCGTGGCGCCGGAGAATGCAGGCCGCGCGGCAACCTCGGCCATGATGGCTGCTGGCGACTTGTACGCGAGGTCGAAGCCGACCTCCTTGGCGACCTGCGGCAGGACGGCCCAGCCGGGCAGGCAGTCCACCTTGTTGTCCTCGTCGTGCCAGCGGTCGAAGGGCGTCCCGACGCGGTCGTTGCGGCTCTGGCCGGTGCCGAGCGCCATCAGGAGCGAGCGGTTCATGGCGCGGACCATCTTGGCCGGCCGGAGCAGTTGCGCGCGCCCGTCCTCGTTGACGTACGTGCCGAGCGTCTCGACCGACATCGTGATCGGCAGCGTGACGGTGGCCGGCGTCGCGTTCGTCGTGTGCGTCGCGTGCAGCACGACGGGCGTGTCGCCGAGGTCGACGGGCGACAGGACGCCGGCGGCGACCGGGTCGTCCTGGAGGACGTAGACCAGCGACGCGCTGGCGACGGCGCCCGCCAGCAGCGCGGCGTCGACGGGCTGCATGCCGAGGCGCTCGCAGCCGGCCGTGTTCGGGGCCGGGTCGGAGGAGATCAGCCAGTCGTCGCCCTCGGCCTGGCCGCGGCGGTCGATGAAGCGCGGGGCTTCGGCGCCGACGGCCTCCGCCAGTCGCACGAGCAGGTAGTTGTCCTCGACGGTCGCGTACGGCGATCCGAGGAAGAGGACGTTCGAGCCGGCGTCCTTGAGTAGCCGGCCGGCCTCGGCGGCGGCGTCGTCCCAGGTCGTCGGG
>CAYPVZ010000576.1:0-2497 GCA_964414235.1 uncultured Rhodothermales bacterium
ACGCAGGCGCCTCGCTGGCGGTGAACGCGGGCGCCTGCGTCGATGCCGGAGCCGCGACGCGGCCCGCGGTCGGCGCGAGGTGGAACGCGTAGCGATCCGTCGTGCGGAGGTCGACCGTCTGGCCCGTCGCCGTGTCGAGCAGCATGAGCGCCCACGGCGCCGGGACGTTCCGAATCTGCGTCCACGTCAGGACGAGCTCGGCGCTGGTCGGGGCGCCGTCGGCGATGGCGGTGAGCGCCAGCGGGACCTCCACTGGGCCCGAGGCCGGCCGCGCGTCGATGTGGAGCCGGGCCGGGCCGACGGCCGAGGCGAGCGAGAGGTAGGTGCCCGCGAACGGCGCCAGCTCGAAGGCGTCGGTCCCGTCGACGTCGTCGGAGGCCGCGTCGTCGAGGTGGAGGAAGAACGCGTCCGAGAGCGCCTGCCCACCAAGCGTGCCAGCGACCTGCAGCCCCACGACGACCGGCTCAGCCTGCGCCTGGCGACCGTAGGTCCGGTGGCCGTCGACGCGGGCCGACGCGTCGACGGAGAGGAACGGCTCGGCGGCCGTGGCCTTCGCCCAGAATGCCTGCCCGGCCGGGACGATGCCGTCGGCGAGGTCGCCCGTGGCGCCGTCCCAGACGCGGTAGTGGCCGCTCCCGCCGTAGGTCGGGTCGTAGACGTAGATCGACGCCGAGACGCCCGACGAGCTCGCGGCGTCCCAGTCCATCCCGACCTCGAACGGGTTGCCGAGGAGGTTCCAGCCGTCCTCGTCGCTGATGTCGGCCGTGCCGGCGCTCGACGTGGCCCGGAAGAGGCCGGCGAAGGTCCAGTCGAAGTCCGTGACATCTTCGGGCGTGACCTCGACGAGCGACTGGCGGGGGAAGCCGCCCTGCGTGCTCGGCGTCGACTGGTCGGTGTCCTCGAAGGCGTAGAACACGAACCCGCGCCCGAGCGGTGCCGCGTCGGCGAGGCCGGGGAGGGCCGTCCAGCCGTCCTGGCGGTCGGCGTCGCCGTCGTCGTCGGCATCGGTCGTGACGGTCTCGTCGTAGAGGTAGACCGACGGCGTGCTGAGCGGACCTTCGTAGTCGGCGCCGGGGACGTTCTGGGTCCACTCGGACGCGAGGAGGTCGCCGTAGGTGAGGCCAGCCGTCGGTGGCGCGACCATCCGCCAGCCGGCGGCGCCCGTGAACCGGTGGGCCACGAACGGCTCGGCCCCCTCATACGCCCCGACGTCGACGGTCTCGTCACGGACGCGGCGTCGGCCGGCGGCATCGAACGGGATCGGCTCCGTCGTGTTGCCGTCGCCGTCGAGGTCGTCGGCGTCGGCCGGGAGGAAGAACGAGTCGCCGCGCTCGACGCCGCGGGAGCCCACGAGGAGTCGGTAGTCGCCGGCTTCGGGGGCGTAGAAGAGTGGGGCCGTGCCGCCGTCGTCCTCGACGATCGAGCTCGAGACGGTGTAGCCGATCCCCCCGAAATCGGCCGGCGTGTTGGAGCAGGTCTGGTCCCACGCGATGGCGTTCCGGATGAACGAGGGCCGGCCGTAGATGCTGTTGTCGTCGATGTACGCCGCGCATCCGATGACGCCGGAGTTCTGGGCGAACGTCACGTTCGTGAGGTAGCCGTTCCCCGTCCGGACCCGGAGGCCGCCGCCGTACGTCGCGGCGTTGTGGTCGAAGACGACGTTGACCAGCGTGACGTTGGCCGTCTCCGTGTCACCAGACGCCCCTCCTCCTTGATCGACGAGGATGCCACCGCCGGTGAAGCCGGCGGCGTTGCCCGTGATGCGGGCGTTGCGGACGGTCATTCGGGCGAGGTAGAGGCGGATGCCCCCACCGCCGTTGTCCACGAAGTTGACGCTGCCATCCGCGTTGCCGCCGGTGATGGTGACGCCGTCGAGCATGCCGGCATCGGCCGTGGGGGAGAACGAATCGTCGCCCTCCACTAGGTTGTGGACGACGTGGACGCTGTTGCCAGCGAGCGTGCCGTCCTGGTCGAGGTCGCCTGAGAGGATGACCGGGTGGACGACCCAGTCGCGGTCCTCGAGCGCGGCCTCGGTGCCGTCGAAGCCGCCGTAGATCGTCACGTTGGGCGGCATGAGGAACGAGGCGGCCCGGTCGTCGTCGGCGAAGGCGCCGCCCTCGTCCGGGTAGTAGGTCCCCTCGGCGACCCAGACGGCATCGCCGCTGCCGGCGGCCGCCAGCCCGTCGGCGAGCGAGGGATAGGCGTCGGTCCAGGACGAGCCATCGCCGGCCCCGGTCGCGTCGGCGTCGACGTAGAGAACGGATTGAGCGGCGGCCGTGCCGCTGGCGAGCGCCGCCAGCGCGGCGAGGAGGAGCAGTCGGGGCATGGTGGGAGAGCGAGAGGCGCGACGCTACCGAGGTGTGCTCGAGGTGGGTTTGGCCTGGCGTTGCGCGGGCGCGTTTTCACGGGGCGCCCGGTCGGCCCAGGCCGAGGGCGGCATCCCGTGGTGTCGGCGGAAGGCGCGGCTGAAGGCCGAGGGCTCCTCGAAGCCAACGGC
>CAYPVZ010000577.1:0-2492 GCA_964414235.1 uncultured Rhodothermales bacterium
CCGCCGTCCGGCCGCTGCCGAGGTCTTTCGCGCCACGGGCGGTGGCGTGGCCGGGGTCCTCCTCCCGCTCCCGCTCGACGCGCTCGTGGCCGACGTGCGTCGAGCGGACCCGGTCGTCGAGGCCGTCTGGGGGACTGTCGGCACGCGCCTGCGCGAGGGCGAGCGCGGCCTGCTCTTCCGGACGTGGTTCGACGCCGAGGCCGGGCAGGGCGTCTCGGCCGTCCAGAGTCTCGTCTTCGCGCGAACGGTGGAGCGTTACCTCGCCACACCGGGACTGGCGTCGTCGGTGATCTTGACGGCCGAACCGGACCTCTGGGGGCCGGTCTTCGCGCTCGCCGGCCTCCAGCGATGGCCTGAGGTAGAGGCGCCGGACCGCACGACGCCGCTGGCGGCCTTCGGCAAGGACTGGAGGGCCACGCCGCCCGACGCCTGGCTCGATGCCCTCTCCTCGCACATGCCCGGCAGCCCCACCCCGCCGGCCCTCGACCCCGACGACTCGCTCGTGGTCCTCAGTGAGGAGGAGTTCGCCGAGGCTGTCCGCGAGGCGCTCAAGGCGGCAGCCCGGCCGCACCGGCTCGCAGAGAGCCCCCTGCTCCGGGCGCGGCTCGTCCGCGAGCGCGGCGGCGAGCCCGTCGAGACACTCCGCGCGCTGCTCGACGAGGCGGCCGGCCAGTTGGACGAAGGCGTCCGCGAGCGGCCCTACTTCCGCGCGCTCGACCTGACGTACTTCCGCCCGGCACCGACGCAGGCCATCGCAGCCGAGCGGCTCGACCTCCCCTTCAGCACCTACCGGCGCCACCTCCGGCGCGGCGTGGACCACGTCGTCGAAGTGCTCTGGCGGGCCGAGACGGGCGGATGAGCGCCGGGCTGGCGACGGCCACCGCCAGCGGGACAGGCCGATTTACTCGGCGCCCTCCCAGGTCAGGATGTCCTCCTCAGTCGCGTCGCTGTTGTCGTCGCAGGTCGGAAGAGGCTCTTTCTTCTCGGTGAGGTTGTAGCCGAGCGCCTGCCACTGGTTGGCGAGGTAGGCGTTCCACTCGGCGTAGTGGGCCCACTCCTCCGGGAGCTCGTCGTCCGCGTAGATGGCCTCGACGGGGCAGGCCGGCACGCACGCGTTGCAGTCGATGCACTCGTCGGGGTGGATGGCGAGGAAGTTGGGCCCCTCGTAGAAGCAGTCGACGGGGCAGACCTCGACGCAGTCCGTGTGCTTGCAGTTGATGCAGGGCTGGGCGACGACGTAGGGCATGACGGGCGGGGGTTACCGAGGCCGGGAGTGGGGCGGCTAAGCTAGCGCGCTCACCCTCCGTGCCCGACCGTGTTCCGTCGCCCCCTTCTCCTGCTCGCCGTCGCCCTGGTCGTTCAGGGCTGCGCCGCCTCCAATCGGCTCGACGAGGTGGACCTCGACGGGCGCCGCGTGGCCGTGACCGCCGCCATCCCGCCGGCGCCACGTGTCCAGGCCGGCAGCCCGGCCGAGGCTGGCATCGACCCCTACGACCCGGTCGGGACGGCCGTCCGCGTGGGCACGGCCGCGCGGAAGCACCGCGAGATCCGCCGCGCCCAGGCCCGGCTCGACAGCCTCGTGGCTCACGTCGACGTGGCGGACCGGATCGCGCGGCAGACGCTGGCGGGCGCCGCGCGGGCGCTCGCCTTCGCGCCCGCCTCGCGCCCGGAGGCCGCCGACTACACGCTTGACCTCCGCATCGGCGACTACGCCCTCGTCGCCGACTCCTTCGAGGGCGCGCTCTACTTCGTGTTGGTCGGCGAGGTCCGGCTGCTCGATGCCCGGACGGGCGCGCTGCTGTGGGACGCGGAGCTGGCCGAGCGCGAGGTCCTCGACCGCTCGACGTTCGGGGCCCTCTTCGGACTGCCGGCGTCGGTGGGCAACGTGGTAACTGGGCGGGCCGTGGCCGAGCTGGGCTCGGAGGAGATGGCCGCCGGCCTCGGCCGCCTGGCGGACCTCGTCGCCGAGCGCATCGTCGACCGGCTGGAGACGGACTACCTGCGGTCGCGCGACGCCTACCGCGACCGCCAGCGCGAGATCGCCAGGGCCGAGTAGGGGGAAGCCGGAATCGCTTCCGAGAGCCGGGAAATTCACCGGGCCGGCGGACCCTCGCGGGCTGGCCTCCGTGGGAGGCCTCCCCCTCATCATCCCACCTCAGACCATGGACGACCTCACGAACGACGCCCAGCGCCGCCTCCACGAAGAAGAGGCCCGCGGGCGCAAGGAGCAGGCCGCCGGCGCCATCGACGAACTGAAGGGCAAGGTCAAGAAGGCCGTCGGCGACGCCTTCGACAAGCCCGGCATGGAGGCCGAAGGCGCGGCCGAAGAGCTCGCCGGCAAGGCCCGCAAGCACGCCGGCGACGCCTATGCCGACGCGGCCGACAAGGCCGAAGACGCGATCGACTAACCAACCGGGCGGGGGCGGCGTTTTGCGATGCCGTCCTCCCAGCCCGCCCGGCGCCCCTGGCCTCCACCGCGGGCTTTCGGGCTA
>CAYPVZ010000578.1:0-1899 GCA_964414235.1 uncultured Rhodothermales bacterium
CCCACGGGCTGCCCGTCGACGATCTCGGCTCCGTTGAGGTCGACCGCGTACGAGCCGCACTCGACCAGCTCCGGCGTCGTGCCCGACTGGCGGTCGACGAGCAGTGCCTGCCAGCCGACCGGCAGCGACGCCGTCCACGTCACCTCCGCCGCGCCCGCGACGCCCGCCAGCCCGACGGCCAGCGGCACCTCCACTGCATCCGAAAGCTCGCGCGGCAGCATCGCCTGCGCGCTCAGACCCGCGCTGGGCTCGACGGCCGCCAGCCACACCGCCGGGCTCCCCAGCGGCGCCAGGCTCGGCGCGCTCGCCGCCTCCGCCAGCGCCACGACGGCGCCGCCTGAGATGGTCCGCCCGGCCAGCGGGCCGCCCTCGGCCACCGCCGATATTCGGACCGCCACGTGCGGCGCGCGGGCGGCACGCACCGGCACCGGCGCGTCCGGCGCCCGAAGCACCGGGGTCGCCCCGGTGGCACGCACGAAGAAGCCGGTCCCCGACGGCACCAGGCCGTCGGCGAACGGCGCGTCGCCGGTGCCCGTCTGCGCGTTCCACGACGACCAGCCGTTGACCGGGTCGTAGAGGTAGGCCGTCGGGTCGACGTTCGTCGTCGCGGCGTCGCCCCAGGCCGCCTCCCAGTCGAGATCGCTCCGGATGGGGTTGCCCAGCAGGTTGAGGCCGTCGGCGGCCGGGTTGCCGGTGGCGGTGTAGGTGAGGAGCGCGTCCCCGCCCGAGGCAGACCAGGTGAACGGGAGTGCGGGCTCGTCGCCGTCGAGCGGCAACCTCTTGGGGAACGGGTCCGGAGTGCCGTCGAAGTCGTCGTCAGCGAAGAGGTAGACGGCGGCGCCGACGCCGGGCGCCAAGCTCAGGCTCGCCGAGGCGGGCTCGGCATAGCCCGCCTCGGTGCTGCCAGCGACGGCCTCGGTGTAGAAGAACACGTTGGAGGAGTTCGCCCCCGCGTTGTCCGGGCTGCAGGCAGCGCCGTCGTAGTCGGCGCCGACAAAGCACTGGGTGTGGACGGCGACGAGGAAGGAACCGACGGTCTCGGCGTCGCCGGGTGCGGAGAGGAGGTAGTAGCCCTCGCCGAGACCGGCGCCCACGGCGACCGATGGCCCCACGGGGAGCCCGCCGTAGACGTACGCCGAGCCCCCGCCGTCTAGGAAGGCGCCGGCGACGGCCGTCTCGCCCGAGACCGACACCGCATAGCCGAGGCGGGCTCCGAATCTGCTGTCGGCGGCGACGAGCTTGGCTTGCTGCGTCCACACCGTGCCCGAGCGCGCGAAGACGTAGGCCGAGCCCGAGCTGGTGGCCCCGTCGTCGTCTCGTTGAGAGCCGACGACGATGGTCTCGCCCGAGATCGCCACCGACGTCCCGAAGTAGTCGCCCACGGCGCCGTCGGCGGGGGTGAGCTTGGCTTGCTGGGTCCACGCCGTGCCCGAGCGGGCGAAGACGTAGGCCGAGCCCCCGTTGTCGTCACGGTAAGCGCCGACGACGGCCGTCTCACCCGAGACCGCCACCGCATAGCCGAAGTAGTCGCCCACGGCGCCGTCGGCGGGGGTGAGCTTGGCTTGCTGGGTCCACGCCGTGCCCGAGCGGGCGAAGACGTAGGCCGAGCCCCCGTTGTCGTCACGGTAAGCGCCGACGACGGCCGTCTCACCCGAGACCGCCACCGCATAGCCGAAGTAGTCGCCGCCGCTGCCGTCGGCGGCGGTGAGCTTGGCCTGCTGGGTCCACGCCGTGCCCGAGCGGACGAAGACATAGGCCGAGCCCGAGGACAAGCCCACGTCGCTGTCAGCGTAGGCGCCGACGATGGCCGTCTCGCCCGAGACCGCCACCGAGCCCCCGAAGCGGTCGCCGCCGCTGCCGTCGGCGGCGGTGAGCTTGGCCTGCTGGGTCCACGCCGTG
>CAYPVZ010000578.1:1999-2476 GCA_964414235.1 uncultured Rhodothermales bacterium
CCCGAGCGGACGAAGACGTAGGCCGAGCCTGAGGTCGAGCCCCGGTCGTCGTCAGCGGAGGCACCGATGACGACCGTCTCACCCGAGATCGAAACGGAGCGCCCGAAGTCGTCGCCCTCGGCCGCGTCGGCGGCGGTGAGCTTGGCCTGAAGGATCCATGTCGTGCCCGAGCGGACGAAGACGTAGGCCAAGCCCGTCCCTCCCCCGCTTTCGTCGGCGCCGACGACGGCCGTCTCACCCGAGACCGCCACCGACTGGCCGAAGTATCTGGTGCCGGAAACGGTGAGCTTGGCCTGTTGGCTCGGCGGGAGCGCCTGAGCCACGGCCTGAGCCAGCGAGGCCGCCTCGGCGGGCGAGGCCCCGCCGGCCTCGGCCTGGCGGACGAGGGCGGGCAGACCCTGGCCCTGACTGGCGGGCGCGGCGAGCAGCACCGCCAGCGCGGCGAGCGCCAGACCGGTGCGGTGGACGGGGGGGAGG
>CAYPVZ010000579.1:0-2463 GCA_964414235.1 uncultured Rhodothermales bacterium
GGCTCCAGGTCACGAGCGGCCTCACGGCCGACGACGTCGTCCTGACGTCGGGCGTCGACGAGGTCCGCCCTGGCCAGCCGCTCCGCATCGGCGGCGCCTTCGACCCGACGCGGGTCCGCCCCGACGACGGGCCCGAGCCCGCCTCCTCGTTCCAGATCGCCCCGTAGCCGCGCTGGCGGCGCGCGCCGCCAGTCCCCCGATCCACCCGTGGCCTCGCTCTACGACGTCTCCGTCCGGCGGCCCGTCTTCGCGACGGTCCTCTCGCTGGCGATCCTGATCGGCGGCGCGATCGGGTACGCCCGCCTGGGCGTCCGCGAGTACCCCATCGTCCAGACGCCGGTGATCTCGGTGTCGACGAGCCTGCGGGGCGCGAACGCGGCCGTCGTCGAAAGCCAGGTGACCGAGCCCATCGAGGAGTCGGTCAACGCCATCGACGGCGTCCGCTCGATCACGTCGACGAGCAACGAGGGCCGGAGCACGGTCCGCGTCGAGTTCGAACTCGGCGCCGATCTCGACGCGGCGGCGGCCGACGTCCGCGACCGCGTCTCCCGGGCGCGCGGCCGGATCCCCGACGAGGCCGAGGAGCCCGTCATCTCGAAGTCGAACGCCGACGGCGACCCGGTCATCTTTCTCAACCTGTCCAGCAGCGAGTACTCGCTGCTGGAGCTCTCCGACATCGCGGACAACTTCTTCGCCGAGCGGCTCCAGACCATCGACGGCGTCGCGAGCGTCGACATCTGGGGCGAGAAGCGGTACGCCATGCGGCTGTGGATGGACCCGGCGGCGCTGGCGGCCTACGGGCTCACGCCCGGCGACGTCCAGCGGGCCGTCCAGACGCAGAACGTGGAGCTGCCCGGCGGGCGCATCGAGGGCGACCAGGTGGAGCTGACGATCCGCCCGCTCACCCGCCTCTCGACGCCAGCCGACTTCGAGAACCTCGTCCTGAAGAATGACGGGACCACGCTCGTCCGGTTCAAGGACGTCGGGCGCGTCGAGCTGGGCGCGCAGAACCTGCGGAGCGTCCTCAAGCGCGACGGCGTCGCGATGGTCGGCGTCGTCCTCCGCCCACTCCCGAATGCGAACGCCATCGACATCGTCGACGAGTTCTACCGGCGCGTCGACGACATCAAGGAGGACCTGCCGCCGGGCGTCGACCTGGGCATCGGGTTCGACAACACCGAGCCGATCCGGGCCTCCATCGAGGAGGTCCGTGAGACGATCCTGATCGCGCTCGTGCTGGTCGTCCTCGTCATCTTCCTGTTCCTGCGCGACTGGCGGACGACGCTCGTGCCGGTGCTCGTCATCCCGGTCTCGCTCGTCGGCGCGTTCGGCGTGATGGCGCTGGCCGGCTTCTCGATCAACGTGCTCACGCTGCTGGCGCTCGTCCTCGCCATCGGCCTCGTCGTCGACGACGCGATCGTGGTGCTGGAGAACATCTACGCCAAGATCGAGGGCGGCATGGATCCGCTGCGCGCGGCCGTGGTGGGGACGAAGGAGATCTACATCGCCGTCATCGCGACGACGCTGGCGCTCGTCGTCGTCTTCCTTCCGATCATCTTCCAGGGCGGCGTGGTCGGCGCGCTCTTCCGCGAGTTCGGCCTGACCATCGCCGCGGCCGTCGCCATCTCGTCGTTCGCGGCGCTGACGCTGACGCCGATGCTCTCGTCGAAGCTGCTGAAGCATCGCGAGGTCAAGCCGTGGCTCTATCGGAAGACCGAGCCGGCGTTCGACGCGCTCAACCGCGCCTACCGCCAGTCGCTGGCGGCCTTCCTGCGCGTCCGCTGGGCCGCGTTCCTGGTGATGCTGGCGGCGGGCGTCGGCGTGTGGTGGCTCTTTTCGAACCTGGAGAGCGAGCTGGCGCCGGCCGAGGACCGCTCGCAGATGCGCGTCATGGCGAACGCGCCGCAGGGCCGCGGCTACGCCTACATGGACGCCTACATGAACGAGCTCGTCGCGCTCATCCAGCGCGAGGTGCCCGAGGCGGAGGCCCTCATCTCGATCACGTCGCCCGGCTTCGGCTCGTCGGGCTCGGTCAACTCGGGCTTCGGCAACGTCATCCTGGTGCCGCCGGACGAGCGGGAGCGGAGCCAGGACGAGATCGCGAACGCGCTTCAGGCCGCGGTGAAGCGGCTGCCCGGCGCGCGCGTCAACATCAGCCAGCCGGCGACCATCTCGACGTCGTCCGGGCGCGGGCTGCCGGTCCAGATCGTGATCCAGGCGCCGAACCTCGTCGCGCTGCAGGACGCGCTGCCGGCATTCATCGAGCGGGCGTCCCAGGACCCGGCGTTCCAGTTCGCTCGGGCAGACCTGGAGTTCACGCTGCCCGAGCTCCAGATCGAGGTCGAGCGCTCGCGGGCGCAGACGCTCGGCATCGCGCCGCTCGACATCGCCAACACGCTGGCGGTCGCGCTCAGCGAGGGCCGCTTCGGCTACTTCATCCGCAACGGCGAGCAGTACGAGATC
>CAYPVZ010000580.1:0-2455 GCA_964414235.1 uncultured Rhodothermales bacterium
CTCCGGGCCTACGAGCGCCTCCGGACGCGCGTCCGCGACGGCCGCGCCGTCGTCCCGATCGAGCGCGGCGCTGCGGCCGGCTTCATGGTGCCGCCACAGCGCCAGGTCGAGATCCGCCAGCGCGACCGGATCATCGTCTCCGAGCACGACGGCCGCATCGTCGTCGACGACGCCCTCTTCCAGGAGGTCGCCGCGCAGGCCTAGGCGCCGCGCGGGCGGCCACTGCCAGCGGCGAGAACGCACACGCCTTTCGAGCGGGCGCCGGTCTTGAGGCCGGCGCCCGTTCGTTGTTTAGGGGCGCGTCGGCCGGGCCGCCGCCTCGGGAGGAGCCGGTTCGGCTCGGTCCCGGGGAGGAACGTCCGGACACCACAGGGCGCCGTGCTTCCTAACGGGAAGGCGCTCGGGGCCCCGGCTCCGGGCGACGGCACGTGCAACAGAGAACAGACCAGCCGATGGCTGGCGGCTTCGGTCGCCGGCACAGGTGATGGGTGAAACGGTGGGGTAAGAGCCCACCGGCGGGGCTGGCGACAGTCCCGGCCAGGCAAACCCCACGGGGTGCAAGGCCACACAGGGTCCGACCAGGCTCCGGCCTGGGAAGGGTGCCCGCCCGAGGACCCGGGTAGGCCGCTTGAGGCCGCCGGTGACGGCGGTCCTAGATAGATGGCGGCACACGGCTGCGCGCGGCGACGGCGCGCGGTCGGGACAGAATCCGGCGTACAGGCCGACGCGCGTCGCGCTTTTCGAGGACGGGGCCGTCTCTTCAGGAGGTGGCCCCGTTCCTCGTTCTGCCGCGCTGGCGTACGCGCCGCCCACGCGACGGGCCCAAACGAAACGAGGCCGCCCCGGTAGTCGGGACGGCCTCGCCAGAGGGGTCGCAGCGCGAGCTACTCGCCGATGGGCGCGTCGGGCGCGTTCGGCGTCGCAGGGTCGGCCGGCGACGGCGTGCTCGGAGCGGGCGACTCGATGGGCGCCGGGGCCGCCGACGGCAGCTCGCCGGAGCGCTCCTGGAGGACGCTCCCGCCCGCGCCGCCCTGGCGCGGGATGAAGAACGTCGTCGCGACGCACAGGATGAGGAAGCTCCAGGCCAGCACCCAGGTCGCCTTCTCCAGGAAGTCCGGAGCCTGGCGGGCACCGAGGATCTGGGTCGTCTGGCCGCCGGCCGCGATGCCGGCGAGGCCGCCGCCCTTCCCGCTCTGCAGGAGGACCACGAGGCCCATCAGGAGGGCGATGATCAGGATGAGGACGACGAGCAGGATGAACACGGGCGTGCGCGGAGACGAACGGCCAAAGCTAGCGAGCCGTCTGGCGGACTGCGCGCTCAGGCTCCGTGAAGATGGCTAGCCACGCGCCGCCAGCGCGGCGTCCGCCAGCAGAAGCGCGACGCAGCTCTTCGCGTCCTCGATCTCGCCCCGCCGCGCCATCGCGACAGCCTCGGCAAACGGCATCCGAAACGGCTCGACGAACTCGTCGTCGTCGGCCGCCTGGTCGACGGGGCTCAGGCCCTCCGCCAGAAACAGCCAGATCCGCTCGTCGGAGTAGCCGATGGCCGGATAGGTGCTGCCGAGCAGCGTCCAGCGCTCGGCCTCCAGGCCGGCTTCCTCCACCAGCTCGCGGCGGGCGAGCGCCTCGGGCGCCTCCCCCTCATGATCGAGCTTGCCGGCCGGCACCTCCCAGAACTCGCGCCGCGGCCCGTAGCGAAACTGGCGGAGCAAGACCACCTGCCCGTCATCGTCGATGGGCACGGCAGCCGCGGCGCCGGGGTGCTTGATCCACTCGCGCGTCGAGGTCGCGCCGTCGGGCAGGCGGGCTTCGTCGCGGCGGACGTCCAGGAGGACGCCGTCGTAGACCTGCTCGGAGCGGACGGGGTGTTCGGTGAGGTCCATCTAGAGAAGGCGGAGCGCGCGGCTGGCGGCGACCTTGAGCGGGTCGAGCGCCGGGGCTAGCGGCGGGTTGTAGATCAGATCGAGGTCTTCGGCGAGCGCCTCGGCGAGCGCGCCGGCCTGGACAAGCGGGACGAGCACGTTCGCGCGGAGCGCCGCGCCCTCGGCCCCGACCAGCTGGCCGCCCAGGATGCGCCCGCTCCCCCGCTCCACGACGAGGCGCACGTCGATGGGCCGGACGCCCTCGAAGGCGCTCGTCCGGCTCGAATGGCGAATGTCGGCCGCGACGGCATCGATCCCGGCCTCGGTGGCCTGCCGCAGCGACAGGCCGACGGCGGCGGCCTCGACGCCGAAGGCCTTCACGGCGACGGCGCCCGCGAACGGCTCGAACCGGTCCACGGCGCGTCGGCTTGTCGCGTTGCGCGCGGCGACGCGTGCCGTCCGGCGCCCGGTCGTGGCGAGGGGCCAGAGCACGCGGCGGCCGTCGGGCGCGCGCGGGATCTGGACGACGTCGCCGCAGGCCCAGACGGTTCGTGCCGACGTCCGCATCTCGTCGTCGACGGCGATGCCGCCCC
>CAYPVZ010000581.1:0-2453 GCA_964414235.1 uncultured Rhodothermales bacterium
GGCGCGGCCGACCTGCGGACGTGGGAGGACGCGGTCGAACGCGCCGTGCTCGGGCTCCGGCGTCCTCGCCCGCCGGGCCGACCTCCGCTGGCGCCGTAGCCCCGACGGCCTCGCCGAACTGGCGGCGTTCCAGGACGCGCTGCTGGACGCGGCGTCCCGGCACATCGCGCCGGGCGGAGTGCTGGTCTACTCGACGTGCTCCGTCGAGCCTGAGGAAAATGACGACCGCGTGGCCGCATTTCTGGCGCGCCATCCCGAGTTTCGGGTCGAGCCCGTCGCGCCGTTCGTGCCCGAGGCATTTGTGGATGGCGATGTGTACCGCGCGCTGCCCCACGTCCACGGCACCGACGGCGCGTTCGCGGCCCGTCTCCGCCGCCAGCCGACCTCGTCATGACTCCGCTCGCCGCCCCGTATGTCGAAGCCCGCACCCGGCTCGATGCGCTGACCGAGGGCCTCACGCCCGAGGCCTTCAACCGGAAGCCCGCGCCCGACTCGTGGTCGGCCGGCGAATGCGTCGTCCACCTGAACACGCTCGCGAAGGGCTACCTGCCGCACCTGGAGGCGGCCGTCGGCGAGGGAGCGCCACGCGGCGAGGGACCGTTCCGCTACGGCTGGCTCGCACGGACGTTCGTGAACTCCGTCCGCCCCGGTTCCCGCGCCCTGCCGACGTCTCCCGCAATGAAGCCCCCGGCCGCGGCGGACCGCCAGTCGGACATCGACATGGAGCGCGCGCTCGGCCGGTTCCGCGCGGACATCGACCGGTTCCTCGACGTGATCGACCGCGCCGACGGGCTGGATCTGGCGAAGATCAAGGTCCGCTCGCCGTTCCTGAAGCTGCTCAAGCTGCCGCTGGGCGCGGCGCTCGACGCACTCGGGCTCCATGCCCTGCGCCACGTGATGCAGGCCGAGCGCGCCGTCCAGGCCACGGCAGGGCAGCCCTGATGCCTTGTCGCCGGGCCCGCAATGACCGACCTTGCGGGCCGTTGTCCTCCAGCCCCCCGAAGCGTCTGCGCCCTGGTACGTCGTCCTCCCGACTCTCCATGATTCTCACGCAGCCGCGCCGCTGGCGGACCCTTCCGGCGATCCTTCTCGCGCTCCTGGCGCCGCTCGCCTCGGCCCAGACCGTCGTCAAGTACGGCGCCGAGTTCCTCGCGTCCGGCGTCGGCGCGCGTGCGCTCGGCATGGGCGGGGCGTACGTGGCGCACGCGAACGACGTGACCGCCGGGTACTGGAACGTGGCCGGCCTCGATGGGGTGGCGACCCCCGAGGCGGCCTACATGCACGCCGAGCGGTTCAGCGGCGCCGTCGCGTTCGACTACGCCGCTGTGGCCTATCCCCTCTCACCGCGCTCGACCGTCGCCGTCTCGTTCGTCCGCTCGGCCGTGGACGACATCGCGAACACGCTGGCGGCCTACGATCCCGAGACCGACTCGATCAACCCGGACAACGTCTCGTACTTCTCGGCGGCCGACAACGCGCTGTTCCTTTCCTACGCGCGCGGCGTCAGCGACCGGCTTTCGGTCGGCGCGACGGCCAAGGTCATCCGGCGCGGCGTCGGCGACTTCGCCAGCGCGTGGGGCTATTCGCTCGACGTCGGCGCGCAGCTCCAGCTCGGGCGCGTGCGGCTCGGGCTCAACGTGCAGGACGCGACGAGCATGGTCCAGTCGTGGTCGGTCGACCAGGCGAAGTTCGAGGACGTTCCTGAGGAGAGCCGTCCGGAGGGGCTGACCGAGGTCGTCCTCCCGCTGGCCCGGCTCGGCGCGGCGACCGTCATCCCGCTCTCCGAGGACGTCGGCCTGACGGCGGCGGCTGACCTGGATCTCGGCTTCGACGGCCAGAGCGCGAACGTGATCGACGCCGGCGGCGTGTCGTTCCGCCCGCGCCTCGGCGCGGAGCTGAGCTACCGCGACGTGCTCGCCTTCCGCCTTGGCATCGCCGACGTCGCGACGAGCGAGGCCTACGGCACCCAGCTCACGCCGTCCGTCGGCGCGGGCGTCCGCGTCGGCGCGTTCGACGTGGACTACGGGTTCGGCGATTTCGGCGGCATCGCGAGCGAACTCGGCTACGCGCACCGCGTCTCGCTGGCATATCGTTTTGGCGCACCCCGGGATCGCACGCTCTAGCATGGACCGCAAGGACGACCGCGACGGCCTCCTCCTCAGCGTGGCGATCCACGTCGTCGTCCTGTTCCTGCTGGCGGTGGGGCTGGCCGTGCCCCCTGAGGCCTTGGACCAAGACTGGCCGCCGCAGCTGATGGAGATCGAGTTCGGCCCCGCGCCGACGTTGCCGGTCCAGACGGGCCCGCCCCAGGCCGCCGAGGCGGGCGAGTCGTCCGACGCGATGGAGCAGCCCGAGCCCGAGCGCCCCGCGCCGCCGGCCCCGACGCGCGTGCGCGTTCCGGAGCGAACCCCGACGCCGCCGCGCCAGACCGAGCGGCCGATCCCGCGGCCCGT
>CAYPVZ010000582.1:0-2452 GCA_964414235.1 uncultured Rhodothermales bacterium
GCCGAGCAGCGGCGCGAGGAGCAACGCAGCGAGGCACAGCGTCGCGAGCACGACCGCCGACAGGCCGCCGAGCGTCAGCGCCAGGAGGCCGAGCAGCGTCGTCAGGCCGAGGAGCGCCGCCGCAACGAGCAGCGTCGCGAGGCCACGCGCCGCGAGGAGCAACGTCGGGAGGCCGGCCGCCGCCGCGGCTCCAGCGAGCGTCGGACGGAGAGCCGGAACGAATCCCGCGAGGAGCGCGCCCGCCAGAGCCGTGAGGAATCCCGCACCGAGCGCCGTCGCCGCGGCAACAACGACGCGTAGTCAGGCCCCGTCGTCCCCCCGCACGCCCGCCTCGGTTCCGGCCGGGGCGGGCGCTTTCGTGCCGTACCCCTCGGGCAGGCGCTCGCCCGCGGTCACCGCCAGCTCCAGCGTGTTCTCGGCCGGCGGCAGCGGGCACGAGTAGGTCGGGTTGTAGACGCAGTACGGGTGATAGGCCCGGTTGAGGTCGAGCGCGTAGCGGCCCGACGGCGCGAGCGGGAGGTCGAGGTAGCGCCCGCCGCCGTACGACTGGCGGCCCGTGGTGGCGTCGCGGAACGGGATGAACAGCCGGGCCTCGGGGCCGCCGACGCTCTGGAAGGCCTCCAGCCGCCGCTGGATCCCGCCGGCCTCGAACACGAGCTGCCCCGCCGAGACGTACGCCTGCAGCGCGCCCGACGAGGTCGGGATGATCAGGGTGTCGCGGCCGAGCGCGGGCACGAGCGCCGCCGAAACGGCGAACGTGGAGTCGTACGAGAAGTAGGGGAGCCCCTCGAAGCCGCTTGTGTCGGACAGCGGCGAGTCGCCCGAGCGGAAGAGTGAGTCGCGGGCGGCGACCCAGGCGTGCCAGTCGGCCGCCAGCGCGGCGTGGTCCACCGCGGGCGCAGGATCCGAGGCGCAGCCGGCGAGGGCCAGCGAGCTGGCGAGGAGGACGGAGCAGACGACGGCGCGCACGGGCTCTGGGGGATCCGACGCGAAGCTACGGCTCTACTTTGGCGTGCCTCGATCGGACCTCCATGCGCGCGCTCCTTCTCGGCCTCCTCGTTATCCCGGCAGCCACCGCCCAGCCGTCGGTCGTCGTGCGGGAGGCCTTCCCGGGCCTCCGGTTCTCGCGGCCCGTCGCGGTCCAGGCCGAGGCTGGACGAGGCGCGCCCCATCGGTATTTCGTCGTCGAGCAGGGGGGCGCGGGCGATCCCTCGCAGATCCTGACGGTTCAGGACGGCGACCCCACGCCGGCGGTCTTTCTCGACCTCTCGGACCGCGTCGAGGCCGGCGGGGAGGCCGGCCTGCTCGGGCTGGCGTTCCACCCCGACTACGCCGACAACGGGCGACTCTTTGTCTACTACACGGCGCCGGTGACCTCGCCCGAGTTCGGCGTTCGCGTCCTCGAATCGCGCGTGTCCGAGTTCGCCCGGTCCACCACGGATCCGCTCCAGGCCGATCCCGCCTCCGAGCAGGTGATCCTCCGCGTTGACCAGCCGAACTACAACCACAACGGCGGCACCGTCCGCTTCGGGCCGGACGGCTACCTCTACCTCGGCCTGGGCGACGGCGGCGGGGACGGCGACCCCTACGCCAACGGCCAGGACGTCACGACGCTCCTCGGCACGATCCTCCGGATCGACGTCGACGACGTCCCGGCCGGCGCCGCGTACGGCATCCCGCCCGACAACCCGTTCGCCGCGACGGGCGGCCCCGAGCGCGACGAGATCTACGCCTACGGCTTCCGCAACCCGTTCAAGTTCAGCGTGAGCACGGCCGGCCTCTGGGTGGCCGATGTCGGCAACACCCGGTACGAGGAGGTGGACCTCGTCCAGCCCGGCACGAACTACGGGTGGAACGAGGTCGAGGGGCCTGCCTGCTACCCCAACGCCGACGCGTGCGACCTCGATGCCTACGAGCCGCCCGTCCTCTGGTACGGGCACGACGCGCAGGGCGGCCAGTCCATCACCGGCGGCTTCGTCGTCGCCAATTCTGGCACGAGCCTGGACGGGTACTATCTCTACGGCGACTACATCAGCGGCCGGATGTGGGCCTACGACATCGAGGCCGGCGGCGCGCCGACCGTCCTCTTCGAACGCGTCCCGACGGGCTCTGGCGGCACTCGGCCCATCAACATCTCGTCCATCGACGAGGGCCACGGGAGGGTCCTCGTGAGCGACTACGGCACCGGGACGATCTACGAGCTGATCCCCGCCGGGACGGCCGCCGAGACGGTCCGCGACGCCGCGCTGGCGGTGTCGCTCGCCGGGGCCAACCCGTTTCGCACACGGACGGCACTGGCGGTCCGCGCGGCCGGCGCCGTCCGTGTGGCCCTGGTCGATGCGCTCGGCCGCGAGGTGGCCCGGCTGTGGGACGGCCCGGCGCCCGACCGGATCGAGGTCGAGGGGCGCGCGCTCGCGCCGGGGGTCTACACCCTCGTCGTTCGAACCGCCAC
>CAYPVZ010000583.1:0-2445 GCA_964414235.1 uncultured Rhodothermales bacterium
AGTGGGGCGGGGCGCTGGCGGCTACCGCTTGCCCTGCGAGTGGGGCGGGGCGCTGGCGGCTACCGCTTGCCCTGCGAGTGGGGCGGGGCGCTGCCGGCTACCGCTTGCCCTGCGAGCGGGGACTCTGCCCTCCGTCGCTCGCCTCGGCGACGGCCTGCGCGATGGCGGCGAGCACGTCGTCCGGCTGCTCGAAGACGAGGCGGTTCTCGAAGCGGAGGACGCGGATGCGGTGGGTGTCCCAGAGCCACTGGGTCCGCGCGTCGTCGTAGGCGCGCGCGCCGGGGGCGTCGTGGACGGCGCCGTCGAGTTCGACCGCCAGGCGGGCGGCGGGGCAGTAGAAATCCAGGATGTAGGGGCCGACGCCGTGCTGGCGGCGGAAGCGGACGCCGAGGCGCTCGCCGCGGAGGCCGAGCCACAGCGCGCGCTCGGCCGGGGTCGCCGCGCGCCGGAGGTGCTGGCGGGCGGCCTTCTGGGCCCGTCGGTTGAACCGTCGCATGCCGGAGGGTACGGCTCGCGCCGTGCCCCCTCCCGCCTCGGCGCCGAGGCGGGAAGAGCCGGCGGGCCTACTCGTAGCGGAGCGCGTCGATGGGGTCGAGGCGCGCGGCCTTGCGGGCGGGGTAGAAGCCGAAGAAGACGCCGATGGCGGCCGAGAACCCGAAGGCCAGGAGGACCACGTCGAGCCCGACCGTGACCTTGAGCGGGGCGACCGCGCTGGCGACGGCCGCGAACGCGAAGGCGAGGCCGGTGCCGAGGAGCCCGCCGAAGAGGCACAGCAGGACGGCCTCGATCAGGAACTGGGTGAGCACGTCGCCGCCGCGCGCGCCGACCGCCAGCCGGATGCCGATCTCGCGCGTCCGCTCCGTCACGCTCACCAGCATGATGTTCATGATGCCGATGCCGCCGACGACGAGCGACACGCCCGCGATGGCGCCGAGCAGCGCCGTGAGGGCGCCGAGGACGGTGTCGAACGTCTTCTGAAGGGCCGCCTGGGACTGGATGCGGACCACCTGCTCGTCGGGATCGCGGACGTCGTTGAGCGACCGGAAGATGGCCTTCACCTCCTCCTCCGCCGCGTCCGTGCGGTCCCCGTCGATGACGCTGGCCCAGACCACGTCCACGTTGTCCGACCCGCGGAGCCGGTTCTGGACGGTGGTGACCGGCGCCAGGACCACGTTGTCCTCGTCGTCCCCGCCGAGGCCGCCGCCCTTGGCCTCCAGCAGGCCGACGACCCGGAACGGCACGTTGCGGACCCGGATCTGCGCGCCGATGGGGCTCTGGCCGGGGAACAGCTCGTCGGCCACGGTCTGGCCGATGACGGCCACCTTGGCGCGGCCCTCGACCTCGGCCTGGGTGAACATCGTCCCCTCGGCGACGCCCCAGTTGCGGACGGCGAGGTACTCGGGCGTCACGCCCGCCACCTCCGAGGCCCAGTTGCCGATGCCGCCGATGATCTGGCCGCTCGAGTAGGACGCCGGCGAGAGGTTGCCGAGCTCCAGGCTCTGGGCGCGGAGCGCGTCCACGTCGGCGAGCGTGATCTCGTTCTGGTTGCCCGCCTGGCCGCGCACGCCGCCCGCGTCGCTCTGCTCGGGCATGATGACGAGGAGGTTGGCCCCGAGGCCGCCGATCTCCGCCGAGATGTAGGCCTGGGCGCTCTGGCCGAGCGACACCAGGATGGCGACGGCGCCGACGCCGATGATGATGCCGAGCATGGTGAGCAGGCTCCGCATCCGGTTCTTCAGGATGCTGTCGAGCGCAGCCCGGAACAGCTTTCTCCACTTCATGCGTCCGGGGGAAGGGGCGGCGTGTCGGGGTCGAGGTCGCGCCGCGCGTCGCGGCGGTGCTCGATGGGTTCGTCGCGGAGGAGGCGGCCGTCGCGCAGCTCGATCACCCGCCGGCAGTACTCGGCGACCTCGGGCTCGTGGGTCACGATGAGGATCGTGATGCCGGCGTCGTTGAGGTCCTGGAAGAGGGCCATCACCTCCAGCGTGGTCCGCGTGTCGAGGTTGCCGGTCGGCTCGTCCGCCAGCAGCACGGCGGGCTCGTTGACGAGGGCGCGCGCGATGGCGACGCGCTGCTGCTGGCCGCCGGAGAGCTCGCTCGGGACGTGGTCCAGCCGGTGCCCGAGCCCGACGCGCGTGAGCGCCTCGACGGCCCGCTCGCGGGGCTTCTTGATGCGGCCCGTCCGGTCGTAGAGGAGCGGGAGCAGCACGTTGTCGACGGCGGTCGTCCGCGCGAGCAGGTTGAAGCCCTGGAAGACGAAGCCCAGCTTCTGGTTGCGGAGGTCGGCCCGCTGGTTCCGCGAGAGCGTCGCCACCTCGACGCCGTCGAGGCGGTAGGAGCCGGCCGTCGGCGTGTCGAGGCAGCCGAGCAGGTTCATGAGCGTGCTCTTGCCCGAGCCCGAAACGCCCATGACGGCGACGAACTCGCCGCGGCGGACCGTGAGGT
>CAYPVZ010000584.1:0-2442 GCA_964414235.1 uncultured Rhodothermales bacterium
GTCCTCACCGAGGCCGTCGGCGAGCTGGGCGACGTGGCCGTCGAGGGCGAGGCCGAGCGCGGCGTGGGCGTCTCCCGGATCGACCCGCGGACGGTCCGCGACATGCCGATGCCTGTGGCCGACGCTATCCGCGGCGTCAAGACCGAGCTGGGCGTGACATCGTCGAGCGAGCTCTCGAACGCGTTCTCGGTACGCGGCGGGAGCTACGACGAGAACCAGTTCTTCATCGACGGCTTCGAGATCTACCGGCCGCTCCGCATCAGCCAGGGCGAGCAGGAAGGGCTGGGCCTCGTCAACGGCGACCTCGCCAGCCGGATGACGCTGTTCGCCGGCGGCTTCCCCGTCCGCTACGGCGGCAAGCTGGCGAGCGTGCTCGACGTGGCCTACGCCGCGCCGGAAGGCACAATCTCTGGCACGGCCTACATGTCGACGCTCGACGCAGGTGTGGCCGTCGGCGGCGGGCTGGCGCCGAACCTCGGGCTGGCGGTCGCCGCGCGGAGCGCCCGGCCGCAGCGGTTCTTCGCCAGCCAGGAGCTCGAAGGCTCCTACGACCCCAACTTCCGCGACGCCCAGGGCGTGCTCGACTGGCGGCTGTCGTCGGCGCACACGCTCCGCGCCGTCGGGCTCTACGCGCGCCACCGCTTCCGCCTCGCACCGCAGCAGCAGGAGACGACGTTCGGCATCTACCCCAACCTCGTCCGCACCGTCGCGCGCGACTTCTCCGGCGTCGAGGAGGACGGCTACGACATCGGCTTCGGCGGCCTGCTCCTCACCAGCCAGCTCGGCACCAGCACGACGCTGGAGCACCGCCTCTCGCTCTTCGCGACCGACGAGTTCGAGGGCTACGACGTGACCTCGCGCTCGACGCTCTTCCGCCGCGAGCAGCGCCCCGAGGGCTCGCAGACCGACCTCGACCGCATCCTCGAAGGCCAGACGGTCCAGCAGGACGTCGCCGCCAATACCATCGGCCAGACGATCCTGACGGCGCAGGGCCGCTACCTCATGCGCCTCGGCCGCCACGGCGTCGAGGCCGGCTGGCAGGGCCGCGGCCTCCGCTTCGACGACCACATCGCCGAGCGGACCCTCTTCCGCGGCAGCGACGACGCCGGCTTGCCGGTCGAGGTGCTCGCTCGCGAGCTCCAGGCCGACACCACGTTCTCGTCCTGGCAGGGCGCCGCCTGGGTCGAGGACGCGCTCGCCTTCGGCCGGCTCACCGTCACGCCGGGCCTCCGGGCGGACTACTTCGCGTACAACGCCGAGCTCACGCTCTCGCCCCGCGTCGGCCTCAGCTACGCCGCCGGGCCGCAGACGACCTGGGCCGCCTCGGTCGGCGTCTACCACCAGGCGCCGACCTACCGCGAGCTCCGCGGCGACCCGGAGCCGGGCGTCGCCGCCTTCCGCCAGCTCGACGGCGACATCGCCAGCCCGCGCGCCGTCCAGGCCGTCGTCGGGCTCGACCACTTCTTCGTGAGCCGCCGGCTGGCGCTCCGCGCCGAGGCCTACGCCAAGCGCCTCTCGAACCTCATCTCGTACGACGTCGAGAACGTGCGCGTGGTGTACTCCGCCGAGAACGACTCGGAGGGCTACGCCGTCGGCGCCGACGTCCAGCTCCGCGGCGAGCTGGTGCCCGGCCTGGAGTCCTGGGTCAACTACGGCTTCCTCAAGACCTCCGAGCGCTTCTACGCCCCCCTCACCGACGACCTCCCGTCGCAGGAGCGCTACGAGGCCCGCGGCGGCGGCGACTGGATCCCGCGCCCCACCGACCGCCGCCACAACCTCTCGCTCTTCGTCCAGGACTACATCCCGGGCAACGACACCTGGACGCTCCACATCCGGACGCTCTACGGCACCGGCCTCCCCACCACGGCCCCCTCGCGCAGCGAGCGCTCGGTCAGCTCCATCACCGTCTTCGACGACGGCCCGCGCAACCAGCTCCGCTTTCCGAGCTACTTCCGGTTCGACCTCGGCGCCACCAAGAAGCTCCGCGTCGGCACCTCGCCGACGGGCGGCCCGCTCTCGCTGCTGGCCACCATCGAGGTGCTCAACGTCTTCGACCAGACCAATACCATCGCCTACAGTTGGGTCGAGCAGGTCGAGAGCGGCCGGCGCATCTTCACCGCCGTCCCGACGCGCCTCACGCCGCGCACGCTCAACGTCCGCGCCCGGATCGACTTCTGACCGCCCCACTTGAGCCAGAACTGTCTAGCAGTTGGGAGAGGGCTCATTCGGTTTGAGGCCGTGTAACAGAGGGCGCTTTGCTCTGTTGAGAAGCTCAAGGTCGTTCAAAGCTGGCCGCCTCCGATTCCCTCATAGGACCGCCGCCAGCGCATGACCGCTCTTGATGCGAACGAGCTTTGCGGAGGTTCTCAACAGAGCAATAGACGCTTAGACCGCCTAACAAAACCTCCCGTCGGCCTTGCGAGTTGGCCGGGATGGCCAAGC
>CAYPVZ010000585.1:0-2441 GCA_964414235.1 uncultured Rhodothermales bacterium
TTCCAGCGGCTCTGGTGGTAGCCGATGGACCACTTGGCGGGCATCGGCTTGTGGCCCGTGAGGTCGCAGAACCGGCGGAGCGGGTGCTTCAGGCCGGCCGGGTCGTCGGCGGCCGGGGCGAAGACGTAGTAGCGGAGCTCGCCGTCGGCCGAGCCGAACCACCAGTCGCCGGCCGCGCCGAGGTCCATCTCGGAGCGGAACGAGTTGTCGAGGAACAGGCCGGCGCCCGTCCATGCGTCGCCCTCGGGCTGGAGGACGAGCGAGAACGTGATCGACTTGTAGATCGGGTCCTGCTCGGGCGCGTAGGCGTAGGTGTCGGCGTTCCAGAAGGTGAGCTGGCGGCCGGCGCGGTCGAGCTCGAACGTCTTGTCGCCGAGGCCGAAGAAGCGGGTCTCGGCCGGTCTCGTCTTCCAGCAGCGCGTGACCGTCTTGCCGTCGATCTCGGCGAAGCCGGCGCCGGCCGAGTCTTCGAGAAACGTCCGGCCGTCGGGCGTCTCGAAGGCGATGCGGCACGGGGCCTTGCGGATGCGCAGCGTCATGGCGGGCGTCGTGACGGACCACGCGGCGCCCTCGTCCGCCAGCTCGATGGCCGGGCCGTCCCAGTCGCTGCCCGGCACGAGCGCGTAGGAGAACGGCGTGTCGTCGGCGTCAGCGCCGTGGCCCGAGGCGCGGAAATCGCCCGTCGGTGCGAGGCGGACGCGCGCGACGTCGTCGGCCAGGAACGAGACCGCCAGCTTCGGGCCGCCACAGTCGACGACGACGGTCGAGCCGACGATCTCGGCCGAGACGGCGGTGCCGAGCAGGGTGAAGCGGTCGTCGGGGACCTCAGCGAAGGCGCGCGCGATGGACGGGGCCGCGGCGCCGGAGTAGGTGCTCATGAGTGAAAGCGCTTACCGGGGTCCGATGATACCCACGTGGGTGGAGGGCGGCGCCAGAGGCCTCCCCCCTCACGGCGATTGCATGGGGAGTGCAGGAGAGCGAGACTTTACCGCTCACCCCTCCCAGCGCCATGCGCCCCTTCCTTCTCTGCGCCGCTCTCGTGCTGGCGGCGCCACTCGCCGCCCAGGACTGGACCGCCGAGCCGCTCTACGGCACCGCGACCCTCGAATCGGGCTTCACGCCCGATCCCCACCCCATCGAGGTCGTCTCCGGCGGGATGACCTCGAACCCGGTCGACGGGCCCGGCTGCGTGGGCTACATCGCCGACAGCCAACCGGACGTCAACGTGGACTACTCGGCGTCGTCTCTCTGGGATCTGGCGATCTATGCCGAGGCCGACCACGACACGGCGCTGCTCATCCACGCGCCGAACGGCGACTGGTACTGCGACGACGACTCCGACGGCCTCAACCCGCGCGTCGATTTCCCGAGCCCGATGTCGGGTACCTACGCCGTGTGGGTCGCCAGCTTCGACGAGGAGGGCGGTGAGGCCACACTCTACGTTACGGAGCAGCTCGCGGGCGACGACGGGTACGAGGAGGACTACGACGACGGCTACGAGATGACGGGGGAGGAGCCCGACTGGCAGGCCGAGCCGCTCTACGGCGACGTCGTGCTCCAGTTCGGCTTCTCGCCCGATCCGAACCAGACATCGGTGCTGGCGGGCGGCGCGGACCCGAACCCGATCCAGGGGCCGGGTTGCGTCGGCTACATCGCCGCCGGCCAGCCGGACGTCAACGTCACCTACGCGGCCGGCTCGACGTGGGACCTTGGCTTCTACGTCGAGAGCGACTCGGACACGGCGCTGCTCATCCGCGGTCCGAACGGCGACTGGTACTGTGATGACGACACGGACGGGCTGAACCCGCGCGTCACGGTGGGCCTGCCGCCGAGTGGGACGTACAACGTCTGGATCGCCACCTTCGGCGAGGACAACGCGGACGCGGTCCTCAACGTGACCGAAGAATTCCGTTCGCAGCAGGGGCCCGACTACCGGGCCGCGCCGCTCCGCGGCCGTGTGACCCTCGCGTCCGGCTTCCGCCCGGATCCCTACACCGTCGACGTCACGGCGGGCGGGCCGGACGAGAACCCGATCGATGGCGTCGGCTGCGTGGGCTACATCGATAGTGCCCAGCCGGACGTCGTCGTGGACTACACGGCCAGCGGCGTGCTCGACCTCTACGTCAACGTCGAGAGCGCGTCTGACACCGCGCTCCTGATCCATATGCCGTCCGGCGACTGGCTCTGCGACGACGACGGCGGGGAGGCACTCAACCCGCGCGTGCACATCCAGAACCCGGAGAGCGGCGCCTACGCGATCTGGGTCGGCACCTTCGGCGAGGACGTGGACGACGCGGAGCTCCACATCTCCGAGCTCGACGAATGACGCCAGCCGCCCCGCTGGCGGTCGTCGCCAGCGGGGCGCTTCGGTTTAGAAGAGGCCGCCCAGTTCGGCCTGCATCGCGCCGGCGGTCGTCGCCAGCGGGGCGCCGACGCGATGC
>CAYPVZ010000586.1:0-2418 GCA_964414235.1 uncultured Rhodothermales bacterium
GTTGCTCATCGCGCCGCTGCTCGGCCAGACGCTGCTCCTCACGGCGCTGCCGGTCTCGGCGTTCGGCCTCGCGGTGCTGCTCGTCCCGACGGCGCTCGACGGCGCGGCGCTCGTCCTCACGTCGACGCTGCTCGGCCTCCCGACGGCGGGCGGCGTCGCGGGCGTCCTCGCGACGCTCCCGGGCATGGTCGTCGTTCCGAGCGTCGCGACGGCGGCCATCGTCATAGCGGTCCCGCGTGTCGTACCAGCCGCGGCGGTCGTCGTAGCGCCGGTAGCGGTAGTACTCCTGGTAGCGCTGGGAGCCGTAGCGGTTGTAGTAGCGGTACGGCTCGTGGTAGCGCCGGTCGAGGATGCGCTCGATGTCGTAGTCGACCTGCCGCCACCAGCTCTGCGCGCGGTTGCCACGGCGCGGGAACGGGTAGACACGGGCGTACCGGTTGCGGGAGGTCCGGTCGAGCAGGTCGTACGTCCGGCGGATCAAGAGGTCCTCGATGGCGCGAGCCTCGCGGTTCGAGATCCCGATGTAGCGGTCGAGCTCTCGGACGTAGGCCTGTGCGTCGCGCTCGATGCGGTGGTTGCCGTAGCTCCCGTAGCTGCCCCGGTTGTAGGCGTCGTCGTAGCGGCCGTCGGGGTGACGGTTGTAGTCGCCGTAGCGTCCGCCGTAATAGCCGAGGTCGGCGCAGCCGGTGAGGGCCACGATGCCGGCGAGGGCCGCGATGGTGAATAGCGATCGGTTCATCACTGGAGGGGGACGGTGGTGGAGTCGCGGTCGCGCTGGGAGCGCTTCGGAGGTGTTGCCGCGACAACGGCGGGTGAGGTCACACCTCCGTGACACAACCGCCATGCCGACACCGCAATTCGGCCCGAACAGGGCCCATTCTCGGAAATGCGTCCACCATCCTGAACAGCTGCCGTGTGCTCTCGGCGACCCTTACGTCCGGAGACTCGCGTCGCCGACCGTCGCCTCGACCTCCCCCAGGAGATCCACGAGCACGTCGCGCTGGCGGCCGTCGAGCGGCGCGAGCATGGCCTCGGCGACGCGCTCGTAGGCCGCGCTCTCCGCCTCGAAGACCGTCTGCCCTGCCTCGGTCAGCTCGACGAGCCACGCGCGGCGATCGGTGTCCGAGCGGCGGCGGCGGACGAGGCCGGCAGCCTCCAGCCGGTCCGCCAGCGGCGTCACGGCGCTCTGGCCCACGCCGAGGTGGCCCGCCAGCTCGCCCATCCGGCTCGGGCCGCGCACGCCCAGCACGTCGAGCGCGCGGAGCTCCTGCTTGCCCAGCGCCCCGTGCGCCGCCGACTGCTCGGCCGCGACGCGCTGGAAGAGCACGCTGAGCGAGCGGAGCATGGAGGCGAAGGTGCAGACCTGGGGGTCGGAAGACACGGGCACGGGTGGGAGGAGCGCGGTGAACCCGGATGCCTCGCCTTGGTTTCACAATCGGATGGTTCAATGATTGAAACTTCCAGATCCAGGCCGGGTAGATCCCGCCCTCTCCGCACCCCGCCCATGCCGTCTGCTTCGCCTTCCGTCGTCTTCGTCACCGGCGCCTCGTCTGGCATCGGACTGGCGACGGCCGAGCGCCTGCTCGCACGGGGCCACACGGTCTATGGCGGTGCCCGCCGCGTCGACCGCATGGAGCCGTTGGTGGCGGCCGGCGGCCACGCCCTGGCCCTCGACGTCACCGACGACGCCTCGATGGAGGCCGCGGTCCAGACCGTCCTCGATGCGGAGGGGCGGATCGACGCGCTCGTCAACAACGCCGGCTACGGTTCGTACGGCGCCGTCGAGGATGTCCCGCTGGACGAGGCCCGCCGCCAGTTCGAGGTCAACCTGTTCGGCGCGGCGCGGATGATCCAGCTCGTCCTTCCCTCGATGCGCGCCCGGCGCTCTGGCACCGTCGTCAACGTTTCGTCGATGGGCGGCAAGATGTACACGCCCATGGGCGCGTGGTACCACGCGACGAAGCACGCGCTGGAGGGTTTCTCCGACGCGCTCCGCCTGGAGCTGGCGGACCACGGCATCGACGTGGTCATCATCGAGCCCGGCGCGATCCAGACCGAGTGGGGCGACGTCGCGATGGAGCACCTCATGGAGACGTCCGGCTCCGGGCCATACGCCGACCTCGCGGCCAAGACGAAGGGGCTGATGGACGGCGCCTACGCCGACGGCAAGGGGTCCTCCCCCGAGATCGTCGCCGAGGCTATCACGGCGGCCCTCGAGGCCGACAGACCCAAGACGCGCTACGCCATCGGCCAGGGCGCGAAGGCCGCCATTCTCGGCCGCTGGCTCCTCCCCGACCGCGCGTTCGACGCGGTCCTCCGCTCTCAGCTGTAACGACTCATGACGTTGTCTGCCAAGCTCTTCGCTGGCTCCGCCGCCGTCGGCGCCGCGGCCGGTGCCGCACTCACGCTGCGCCGCCC
>CAYPVZ010000587.1:0-2395 GCA_964414235.1 uncultured Rhodothermales bacterium
GGTCAACATCGGGTACGGCGTGCCGCAGACGACCGACCCCATCAAGAGCTGGAGCGCGGCCTCGTTCACCTTCCGCCGCAAGGCCGACACGACGGCCACCGCGCCTCTCCTGGAGATCGAGTACCGGCGCGTGACGACGGGCTCCGCCAAGATCAACGGCACCGCGACGCCCATCTACGAGGTCCAGCGCTACGAGAACGGCACGCGGGTGGGGGGCTCGCCTGCCGGCCTCTCGTCCTACCACCTCGTCCTCCTCGATGCCTCGGGCGCGCCGACGACCAGCCCGACGGCCGCCCGCGCGGTCCGGGTCGACTACCAGATGTCGTTCGGCCAGCGCAGCACCGACCACACGGCGAGCGCCTCCCGCTACGAGCGGACGTTCTACCCCCCCAACCTCGCCGACTGACCCCTCTCTGGCTTCCTTATGGGCAAAGCACTCTACCTCGCCATCGGCGCCACGGCGCTCCTCGTGGCGACCCTCTCGATCAACGCGACAACGTCGGCGCTGGCGACGACCGACACGCAGGGCCGCGACAGCCAGTCGCTCATGGCCGAGGAGATCGCGCGGTCCGGGCTCGATATGGTCGTGTCCCGCGTCTCGCGCGACTTCGACACGTGGCGCGCCGGGCTCCCGGTGACGACCTACGGCGGCGGCCAGTTCGTGGCGACGGCCGACGGCCCGGCGACGGGCCCCGTGAGGGTCTACTCGGCCGGCGTGGTCGACGACGTCGACGTGCAGCTGACGGCGTGGCTGGCGCGGCTGGCGAGCGCCGAGGCCGCGCTGTCGGTCGAGTCGGAGTCGGTCTCGGCCACGGTCAACGGCAACGCGGTCGTCTCGGGAGTCGACCACGCGACGTCGGAGACGGCGGACAACGGCGAGGGCTACGGCCACGCCGACGCCGTCCGGGGGATCTGGGCGAGCAGCAAAGCGGCCGCCACCGCGCTCACCAACGCGATTCCGTCGGGCAAGGCGACCGTCGTCCGGGGCGTCGCCACGCAGCGCGACGTGAAGCAGGACGCGCTCACGGGCGAGCACCTCGAGCTGCTGGCCGAGATCGGCGCGGCCGCGACGGCGTCGTACAGCGGCAAACAGACGTTTGCCAACCAGACGTTCGGGACCGACGCCAGCCCGGCCGTCGTGGTCGTCGATGGCGACGCCACGTTCACGAATGGCGGCGGCGTCGGCGTGCTCTACGTCAAGGGCAGCTTCGAGGCCGCGGGGACGTTCGCCTGGCACGGCATCGTGATCGCCAAGGGCAAGGGCGACATGGACTTCAAGATGTCCGGGAACGCCGCGATCTACGGCGCGGCCTACGCGCTCCACGGCTCGGGCGGCGTCACGACGTCGTCGGCGATGACGAGCTACCCGCCGCTCAACCAGGTCGCGGGCCGCAATGGATACGGCTCGACCTCGGAGTACGTCACGTGGGAGGGCCTCGGCAGCGTCCGTGTCCAGTCGACGTTCTCGACGACGGGCTCGCAGACGCGCTCCACCGGGACCTTCCGGGGCTCGACGCTCCAGGCCTTCCTCGGGCTGGCGAACCTCAACGGCCGCGACCTCAGGGCCACTGGCATCAACAACGTGACGTACACGGGACCGTCGAACATGCCGATGCTCGACATCCGGCCGGCGGTGACGAACGGCCTGTCCAAGGCCGACATCACGCTCACGTTCGGCGCGTACCTCCCGGCCCAGCCGCTCTACGTCTACGTGGCGGACCTCGACTTCGCCGCGATGTACATCGCCGGCATCAACGCCGCCGGCGGCTACCTCCCGTCGCGGACCTGGACGAAGACGCGCTCGGTCGACCTCCTGCTGCCGGACGAGGACAAGCGGACGACCCTCTCGACGGGGTCGCAGTACGCCACGCTCACGCCGAACAACCAGACGGCCGACGCCGAGCTCATCATCGACGAGATCACGATCCCGGATCCGAGCCAGTTCAAGAAGCTCCAGTTCCTCTGGAACTCGCCGTCGGGCACCGGCGACGTCGGCGGCATCGCGCTCTCGACGACGCAGCTCTTCACCGAGGAGGAGAGCGGGACGCTCGGCATCAAGCTCACCGGCAACGCCTCCATCCGGTACGCCTCCGAGGAGATCGGCCGGCTGGCGACCGTCCTGCCATCGGTCCGCGCCCGGGCCTGGATCGCGACCTACGACTTCAACGCCAGCACCCAGATCGACCGGATGACGGTCACCCGCCGCACGGCAGCGGCCCGGACGGGCGCCACGCCCGGCAGCTCGACGTACCCGTTCTGCAAGAGCGGCGTCAACCACGAGGCGTCCTCGCTGATGGACCTCATCGTGGAGCAGATCGACGGCGCGGTCGCCGGCCCCTGCGAGCCCGGCGTCATCAACTCGGGCGGAGATACGGGCACCGGCGGGAACTCTGAC
>CAYPVZ010000588.1:0-2390 GCA_964414235.1 uncultured Rhodothermales bacterium
GGTGGAGCGCGGCCTCGCTCTCGTCGGCCGCCAGCTCGGCGAGGTGCATCGGGCGCCCGTCCGTGCGGTCGCCGTAGGCGTTGATGCCGAAGGCCCGCTGGGCCGCCCGGTTGGCCTCGACGATCTCGCCGCCGAGGCTCACGTCGAGCACCACGACGGGGTCGGCGGCGGCGTCGAAGAGGTGGCCGTAGCGGACCTCCGAGGCCTTGAGCGCCTGCGAGCGGCGCCGGACCTGCCGCCGCAGCAGCGCCGCCCACAGCAGCGCCACCAGCAGCAGCCCGCCCGCGCCCAGCGCGATGGTCTGGAACTCGCTCGGCGAGAGCCCGGCCCGCCGGATGTCGCTCTCGACGAACGGGAGGATGGTGTACGAGCCGGTGTACGGCGCCACGGGGTCGAACTGCGCCGCGATGCCGCGCACGCGGACGTAGTCGCCCAGCTCGATGCCGTCGAACGTGATGGGCGTCGGCCGGAGCTGGTAGGCCGCCACGACGACGAGGTCGTTGCCGCTGAGCAGCACCAGCGACCGCATCTGCGCCTGCTGGTCGATGTCGAGCACGTGGCCCTCGATCTCCACCAGCTGCCCCTCGTGCGACTCGATGTCCGGCCCCTTGCCGCCGCGCTCGCGGGAGACGAGCGGGAGCAGCGGCGCCTGGACCTCGTGCGGCGGCGCGTCGACGGTGTGGACGGTGGGGTCCACCATCTCGGCCATCCCATCCCGAAACCCGAGGACGCCCCGCACGAGCACGCTGTCGCCCGTCAGGACGGGATGGGCCGAGGGCGGCAGGACGAGGCGGAGCCCGCCCGTGCCGTCCTGAACGTAGACCTCGATGACGTCCGAGCGCAGGACGCCGGTGCCGGCCGTGACGCGCCCGCCCACGAGCACCTCGTCGCCGATGGCGTCGGGTACCGAGTCGCCGTTGCCGTCGGCGCGGACGTCGCCGATGGAGGCGAGGGGGAGGTCCGCCGCGGGCCGCGCTGCGCCCGCCGTCTGCGCCGACGCGCCCGCGGCGCACACGCACGCGAGAACGGCCAGGCAGAGGACCGACGAAGGAAAGCGGAGCACAGACGTCCAGGGCGGGGCCTCGGTATCGGCCGGCCCCGTGGAGGCGATAAGCGCGGCGACCGGCTGGCGACGCGCACCGCCAGCGGCGCCTACGCGCCGTAGCCCTCGTCCTCGGGGTGCTGCGGGCGGACGAGCGCCAGCAGCGCGCCGTGCGGCACGATGAGGTACGCCTCGCCGCCGTACTCGACCTCGATGGCCTCTTTCCGCAGGAACAGCGCGAGGTCGCCGACGCGCGCCTGCAGCGGGAGGTAGCGCACCGGCGAGGACTCGCCCGCCCACGGCTCGGCCGCCGAGTAGTCCGGGTTCGGCACCACGTGGCCCGGCCCGACGCGCACGACCCGCCCGCCCTGCACCTGTTCTTTGCTCCGGACGCCGGCCGGCAGGTAGAGCCCGCCCGACGAGCGTTCGGCGTCCTCGCCCGGCCGGATGAGCACGCGGTCGCCGACGACGTGGATGGCGTCGAGAGAGGGCATTGGGACAGGCGGCATCTTTGGGAACGGCGTCGCGTATGATAGCCGTCCCTCTGCCCCCACCCTGGCCTTCCCCCCGCCATGCGAAGCACCGGAGCCATCGTCCTTCTCGTCCTCGTCCTCCTCGTCGGCTTCGCCGGCTGTGCGGGATGTGGCGCCTTCAACAGCCTCCGTGAGCAAGACGAGCGCGTCACCGGCGCGTGGTCCGAGGTTGAGAACCAGTACCAGCGCCGCGCGGACCTCGTCCAGCAGGTGGTCTCGACCGTCCAGGGTCAGGCCGACTTCGAGAGCGAGACGCTGCAGAGCGTGATCGAAGCCCGCAGCCGCGCCACCAGCATCCAGATCTCGGCCGACGACCTCGACGATCCGGACGCGCTCGCGCAGTACCAGGCGGCGCAGTCCGCGCTGGGCTCGTCGCTCGGCCGCCTGCTGGCGGTCTCCGAGGACTACCCCGAGCTCCGGGCCAACGAGGGCTTCCTCCGGCTCCAGGACCAGATCGAGGGCAACGAGAACCGGATCGCCCAGGCCCGCCGCGACTACAACGAGGCCGCGACCGACCTCAACGCGCGCATCCGGACGTTCCCGTCCAACCTCGTCGCGGGCTTCGCGGGCGTCGAGCGCCGGGAGCAGTTCGAAGCCCAGGCCGGCACCGAGCAGGCCCCGGAGATCACCTTCGACTGACCCATCCGGCCGTTCGTCCCCCCGCTTCCTGATTCCGTGCGCCGTCGCCTCGCCGGCCTCCCGGCTCTCTTCGTCGCGTTCCTGCTGGCGGCCGCCGCCAGCGGGGCGCTGCCGGCGGCCGCGCCGAACGGGACGCCGTACGAGGCGCGGGTCGACGTGCCCGCGCGGCCCCGCCC
>CAYPVZ010000589.1:0-2389 GCA_964414235.1 uncultured Rhodothermales bacterium
CTTCCTGATCCCCCCGGATTGCTGGCGACTCCCGCCAGTCCTGCCATGACCGTCACAGCCGCTCCCCCGCGCCCGGCCCACCGCGCCACGCCGACGCCCACCCAGGCGCCGGCCCCTGAAGCCCCGGTCCTCACCGGAGCCGACATCTTCGTCAAGAGCCTGGAGGCCGAGGGCGTCGAATACGTCTTCGGGCACCCGGGCGGGGCCATCATCAAGATCTACGACGCCTTCGCCCAGCTCCAGCCCTCGTTCGAGCACGTCCTCGTCCGCCACGAGCAGGGCGGGGCGCACGCCGCCGAGGGCTACGCCAAGGCGACGGGCAAGGTCGGCACCGTCCTCGTCACGAGCGGCCCCGGCGCGACCAACACGGTCACCGGTATCGCCGACGCCATGATGGACTCCGTGCCGCTGGTCGTCTTCACGGGCCAGGTGGCCGTCCCGCTCATCGGCGGCGACGCGTTCCAGGAGTCCGACATGATGGGCATCTCGCGCTCGATCACGAAGCACAGCTTCCAGGTCCGCTCCGCGGCCGACCTCGCGCCGACCATCAAGGCCGCCTACCACATCGCGCAGACCGGCCGCCCCGGCCCGGTCGTGGTCGACCTCCCGAAGGACATCCTGATCGAAGAGGCCCCGTTCGAGTACCCAGACTCGGTCGCCATCCGCGGCTATTCGGTGCCCACGGAGGGCCTGCCGGAGAAGATCGAGCGCGCGGCCGGGATGATCCGCCAGTCGGAGCGCCCGCTCTTCTACGTCGGCGGCGGGACCATCTCGTCGAACGCGACCGAGGCGCTCACGCGCATCGCGCGGCACACGCAGATCCCGGTCACGACGACGCTCCACGGCCTCGGCGCCTTCCCCGAGACGGACGACCTCTCGCTCGGCATGCTCGGCATGCACGGAACGTACTGGGCCAACATGGCCGTCCAGAACTGCGACCTGCTCATCGCCGTCGGCGCCCGCTTCGACGACCGCGTGACGGGCCAGCTCTCGGCCTGGGCCCCGCACGCCGAGGTCATCCACATCGAGATCGACCCGTCGTGCGTCTCGAAGAACATCTTCGCCGACTGCGCCATCCTGGGCGACGTGTCGACCGTGCTCGGCCAGATCGAGCCCCTCCTGGAGCCGAAGGACACGACGGCCTGGCTGGAGCGGATCGCCGACTGGCGGCGCCAGGTGGAGGAGGGCGAGACGGACACCCTGACGGCGACCGGCGACGGCCCGCTCTCGCCCATCGTCGCCATCCAGAAGCTGGGCGCGGCGGCCGGCGACACGGGCGTGCTCACGACCGACGTCGGGCAGCACCAGATGTGGTCGGCCCAGCACTTCGGCTTCGGGCGCACGCGGAGCCACATCACCTCGGGCGGGCTCGGCACGATGGGCTTCGGCCTGCCGGCCGCCGTCGGCGCCGCGTTCGGGCTCCGCGGGACCGACGCCACGGTCGTCTCGATCAGCGGCGACGGCGGGTTCATGATGAACGCCCAGGAGCTCGGCGTCGCCGCGGCCCACAAGCTGCCCATCAAGATCGTCGTCATCAACAACTCGCGCCTCGGGATGGTGCGCCAGTGGCAGGAGCTGTTCTTCGCCGAGCGCTACAGCCACACCGACCTCTCGGACACGAACCCCGACTTCATCGCGCTGGCGAAGGCGTTTGGCATCCCCGCCTTCCGCGCGTCGACGCCCGACGAGGCCGACGAGGCCATCGAGGCGGCCTGGGCCGTCACCGACGGCCCGGCCTTCATCGAGTTCGTGGTGCCGCACGAGGAGATGGTCTTCCCCATGGTCCCGGCCGGCGCCGCGACCGACAACATGATCCTGCGCCGCTTCCGCGGCGACGACTGAGCCCCATGGAGTCCCCGAACGGCGCCGCCACGCGCGCCCTCACCCCGCAGCAGCTCCTCCGCAAACGGGCCGACGGCGAGACCGTCCTGGCCGACGCCCCGGAGGCGCCGCAGACCCACACCCTCTCGATCCTGATCGAGAACCACGCCGGTGCGCTCAACCGCGTCGTCAACCTGTTCTCGGCGCGCAACCTGAATCTCGACAGCGTCTCCGTCGGCCCGACCGACGACGAGACGGTCTCGCGGCTGACGGTCGTGACGACCGGCACGCGGCGCCAGATGCGCCAGGCCGTCCGCCTCGTCCGCCAGTTGCTCGACGTGCTGGCCGTCGAGCTCTCCTCGTTCCAGCTGCACTACACGCAGTCGATGAGCGCCGAGTCGGCCGCGGTGCTCAACCTGGCCGAGGACCACCTCGACTGGTACCCCTCCATGGCGGAGTACGCAGGCGACAAGGGCCGCATCTACGAGCGGGTGCAGCGCGCCTGCGTCTACAACGTGGCCGACCCCGAGACCGAGCGGCTGGTGCGCGAGGCCGAGGTGGTCGAGGG
>CAYPVZ010000590.1:0-2389 GCA_964414235.1 uncultured Rhodothermales bacterium
CATCGGGGCCGGCGTCCTCGTCGGGATCGTCGCGCTCCTGGTCATCGGGCTCCTGGTCTACCTGCAGACCAGCGGCGGGCGGCGGGCGGCGCGCGGCATTGTCGTGGACCAGATCGCGAACCTGTTCGCCGACGACGCCGAGGTCTCGGCCGAGGCGCTGGAGGGCAGCTTCCTGACCGGCGCGCGGCTGACGGGCCTGCAGGTCCGCCGCGGCGGCGAGGTGGTGCTGGCGGTCGACACGGTCATGGTCGACTACAACCTGACGACGCTGCTCCGGCGGACGTTCTCAGCCAGCGAGCTCTACATCGGCGGGCCGCGCCTGATCGTCCGCCAGCGGGCCGACTCGACGTTCAACGTGGCCGGGCTGCTGAAGCCGGCCGAGGACTCGGAGCAAAAGGCCGGCTTCCGGGTGGTCCGGGACGAGGTCGCGCTCCGGCGTGGGCTCGCTGAGATCCACTGGTACCGCGCCGACGGGCGCGACTCGGTGCACGTCGCCCGCGACATCCGCGCCATGGTCCACGGCTTCCGGCAGGACAGCGACAGCCTCTCGGGCGACATCGAGAACCTCTCGCTGCGGGCGCTGGCGCCGTTCGGCCGGGGCGACGCCACGCTGACAGCCGCGGGCCGGTTCACCGCGCGGACGCTCGACCTCCGCCAGCTGGCCATCTCCAGCCGCGCGGGCACGCGGGTCCGCGGCGGTGCCCGCCTCGCCTTCGCGCCGGCTGAGGAACGCGCGCTCCCCGTCTTCGAGACGACCATCGAGGCCGACCCGCTCGCGCTGGAGGATGTCCGCGCCTTCGCCGGCCTCGCGCTCTACGGCGATCCGCGCCTCCGCCTCCGCGCGGACTCCGACGGCGGCGTCCTGACCGCCTCGCTCTCGGGCGCCCTCGACGACGCGACGGTTACGCTCGACGGCGAGGTCACGCGCGACACCGACGGGCCGGTCCGCTACCACGCCGAGGGCACGCTTCAGCGGTTCGACCCGTCGGCGCTGCTCGACAATCCCGCGCTGGCGGCCGAGGTCAGCGGAGATGTTCGTGTCAACCTCCAGGGCACGTCGCTGGAGTCGCTCTCGGGGCCGTTCAACGTGACGCTCCGCGAGAGCCGCGTCGGCGAGCGCCAGATCGACAGGCTCCGGCTCGACGGCTCGTTCGCCGCCGGCCGCGTCACGTTCGACGTCGACGGCGCGCTCCCGGGCGCCTCGCTCCGCGCCGAGGGCAACGCCCGGCCGTTCGACGACGTCCCGACGTTCCAGGTGGCCGGCACGGCCCAGGACGTCGACCTCGGCCTGCTCCTGCCCGGCTCGGGCCGGACCGACCGGTTCGCCGGCGACTTCGCCCTCATCGGACGGGGCAACTCGCTCGACACGTTCTCGGGGACGGTCGCTCTCGACCTCTCGCGCGTCGACATCGGGCTGCGCGATCGCCGGCTCCGATTCGCCGCCGCCCAGGTCGACGCCAACGTGGACCGCGGTTCGGCCGCCTTCGACGCCGACCTCACGCTGCCCGGCGACGATGGTCGGGTCGTCGGATCGGGCACGCTCGTCCTCGGCTCGCCGCTTCGCTACGACGTCACCGACGGCGAAGCGTTCGGGCTCAACGTCGCCGCGCTCACCGGCAACCCGGACCAGCAGAGCGACCTTACGGGCACGTTCACGCTCTCGGGCGAGGGCGTCGATATCGCCAACTCGCCCATCGATCTCACGGCGCAGCTTCGAGACTCGCGCTACGGCGACTACGAGGTCGAGGCCGGCGTGCTCGACGTCCAACTCCGCCAGGGCGTCGCGACGCTCGATGCCAACCTCGACTTCGGTCCGGGCGGCCAGCTCACGGCGACAGGCACGGCGCAGCCGTTCGCGCAGCCGCTGGCGTTCGACCTCCAGGGGACGATGCGGAACCTCGACCTCGCCGTGGTCCAGGGCATCCCCGAGCGCGCAAGCGATCTCACGGGCACCTACGTCGCGCGCGGAGCCGGGCTGGAGCCGGCCACGATGGCGCTCGACGCCCGCGTCCAGATCACCGAGCCCTCCTCCTACGGCGACCGGCTGGTGGACGCGGCCGATCTCGCGGTCACCCTCGAGGGCGGGCTTCTGACCGTCAACGGCCCGGGCGACACTCCTGAGGGTGCCTTCGATCTCGCCCTCACGGGCCGGCCGTTCGATGAGAGCCCGACCTACGCCTTCGACGGAACGTGCTTCCGCGGGCTCGACCTTTCCGACTTCGCCGCCAGCGGCCCGCGCACCGACCTCAACGGCTGCTTCTCCGGTCGCCTCGCCGACTTCGCCGGCGGGCTGGCGGGCGCCAACGCCGCCGGCACGCTGACCCTTCGCCCGAGCCGGATCAACGACGCCGAGATCGACGAGGGTCGGATCGACTTCACGATGACCGAC
>CAYPVZ010000591.1:0-2384 GCA_964414235.1 uncultured Rhodothermales bacterium
CCGCCAGCCACGGGCCGACCGCGGCTGGTTCGGGCCGCTCTCGCTGCGCGCCGACGACGCGGGCGCGGTGGTCGTGGCGCCGGTGCGGCCCGGGACGCCGGCCTACGCGGCGGGGCTGTCCTCGGGCGACCGGCTGCTGCGGGTCAACGGCGCCGCGGTGACGTCTGCCCAGGCCGTGACGGACGCCCTCGCGGACACGCGCCCCGGCGACGAGGTCGTCGTGGCGTTCGAGCAGCGCGGGGTCGAGAAGACGGCGCGCGTGGCGCTCGTCGCCGACCCGACGCTGGAGCTGGTGACGTTCGAGGCGGCGGGCCAGCCGGTCACGCCTGCCATCCGGGCCTTCCGCGAGGCGTGGCTCGGCTCGAAGGCGGAGTAGACGCCGGGAGAATGCGCGGCGGGCGGCAGACGTCGCCCGTCGCGGGGGGCTCAGGCCTGGCCGTGCGAGATCGGCAGGGCCGACTGGCGGTCGTAGTGGGCGGCGCGGAGGTCGGCCTCGCGGCGCGCCTCGGCCGAGGCCACATCGAGGAGGGCTTCCTGGACGAGCTCGCGGAGCCAGTCGCGGTTCTCGTGGAGGACCTCCGTGAGGGCCTCCTTGAGCGCGGCGCGGTCGTCGGTCGAGTCGAGGGCGGGTGTAGCGAACTCAGGCATGCAGCCGTGGTGGGAACGCTGGAAGGTAGCCCGGAGGGGGATTTCCCGTGGGACACGTCGCCGTGCCCCACGGGGCGTTTCCCTGCGCCCTCGCGGCCGGGCTCAGCCCTGGGGTAGCTCCTGGCTGGGGACGGCGTCGGCGCCCTCCTCGCCCTTGACGAACTGCTGGTAGTGCGCGTAGCGCTCCAGGATGATCGAGACGTAGTGGACGGGCTCCAGGCCGCGCGCGTAGCCGTGGCGCACCTCGGGCCGGTTGTAGACCTCGGGCTCGGACTTGCGGAGGAGCCAGTAGGCCACGTCCTCCCAGACCGTCGGGTCGCCGCCGTTGGCCTCCGCCAGCCGCTGGGCGTCCATGACGTGGCCGGCGCCCGCGTTGTAGCTGGCGAGGATGAACTTGACCCGCTCCTGGGGGTCCGCGATCTTGTCGTTCCAGTAGTGGACGCCGAGCCACTTGAGGTAGCGCGCGGCGGCGTCGATGTTCTGCTCGGGGTCGTAGGGGTTCTTCAGGCCGAGGTCGCGCGCCGTGGCGGGCATGATCTGGAGCAGGCCCATGGCGCCGGCCCACGAGCGGGCGCGCGGCTCGAAGCGGCTCTCCTGGTACATCTGGCTGGCCAGCAGCCGCCAGTCCCACCCGACGGTCGGCGCGTAGCGCTTGAGGAGGGCGTCGTAGCCCGAGAGCATGCCGGTCTCGGCGGTCAGGAAGCCAGTCTCCATGCGCTCGCGGTAGCCGCGGCGGTCGACGTAGTACTTGCGGTAGAGCTGGTTCCAGCGCCGCGTGTCGCGGTTCTCCAGGATCCAGGCGTTGAGCGCCTGCTCCAGCTCGGGCGCGTTGTCGCGGACGGCCCACGCGACGCCGTGCGGCGCGCCGATGGCCGGCCGCACGCTGAGGTTCTCGTAGTAGCCCCCCTCCAGCTCGGCCACGTTCTCCTGGGCCACGGTCAGCTCGATGTTGCCGACGGCCACGTTGCGGATGAGCGCCTCGGACGTGGTGTCGACCTCGACGATCTTGATCTCGCCGGTGATCTGGTCCTGGAGCTCGACGAGCCGGTCGATGTAGGGGTCGTCGCTGGGGAGATAGACCTCCTGCCCGGCGAGGTCGGCCGGGCGCTGGATGCGCCGGGCGTGGATCGTGAGCGGCTCCAGCGGGACGTCGCCGTCCTCCTCTTTCTTCTCGGCGATGGCCTGCGGGATGGTCACGCCCGTGGTGTCCACCAGCGCCGTGTCGAGGGGCGCCTCCTGCTGCACGACGACGGCCTGCGTGACGTAGAGGTTCTCGGTGAACCCGAACCGGGACGTGTCCTCCTCGACCGGGACGAGCCGGGCCGCCGCGATGTCGCCCATCCCGACGTTGAGGTAGTAGAGGATGGAGTCGCGCGGGACGACCTTGATCTGGAAGACGACGTTCTGGTCCTCGGCGAAGTCGCGGAGCAGCTCGTACTCGAAGCCGAAGGCCTGGCCCCGGTAGAGGAAGTAGCTGGTGGAGGTGTAGGACGTGAGCGCGACGATGGTGTCGCGGGCGAGGATGGCGCCGAGGTCGCGCGCGATGGGGTCCGGGATGTGGACGCGGGCGTTGTCGGGGTCCGACGCGGTCAGGACGGAGGCGGTGGCCAGCCCGCCCACGACGAGCAAGGCGAGGACGGCGAACGACTTCCTGAGCATGGGCGGGCGCGGAGAGGGGCCAGAGTGATACGGCGCCCCGGGAGGACGGGTCCGGGGATCGCCGCCGGAGGCCGCCC